>CAZZPW010000057.1:0-1849 GCA_964655825.1 uncultured Candidatus Saccharibacteria bacterium | reverse complement strand
ACTTTGCGCCACACCAACAATGGTTTGCGCGCTCGCTGGGGCAGCAATAATCAGGAGGGTAAAGGCGCCACTCACGACAAGAGTTTTCAGATACGACATGTAGGACAATCGTTAGTTACATCAGTAAAAGCGCTGCAGCACCACCTACTACGTGCGCCTTACCGACTTCTTTCACGGTGCCACCGCTCGACGTCTAAAAGTTCATCCCTTCAGGCAGCCCACGCATTTCGCCCTGGAACATGCCCTCCATCATATCGTTCATATCGATAAACTCGAGGTTGCTGGGTGGTACAAATTGCGCTGCTTGCGGTGTCCAGGGCTGACATTCGTATTCAATAGTTTGTTCCATGTCGACGCGGGCATCGGTGGCGGCGCCGGCTTCGTACTCAGCCGACATTTCAGTCATGTCGGTATCCATTACCATTGCCTGCATGCCGTCGGCCGTACCACTCCAGATATAAGTGCGTTGACCATCGTTAATCATGTTTGAGGTGTAGACTTCACCATCAACGCGCGTAATGGCCTCGACGCGCATGCGCTCGTCGGCGTACCAAAATTCGCCCTCACCGGTGGTATCGTCAGCGTACGTGCCACTGAAGGTACAATACACACTTTCGCCCCGACCAAAGAAGTCGGCCAGCGTCCCCTGCCCGGTAGCAAGCGTTGGCATTTCTGCTTCGTCCATTACTTCAGATTCCTCTTCAGTAGTGGCCGGGGTTGGCTCGGTGGGAGCCGTGGCTGGTTGCGCCATAATGAGGTACGCCACCACCGCAACGCCGATAATAACGCCGGCAATAATCAGTGAATGTTTCATAGTTGTGCAATTAATGCTGTATATCGATTGCTCTACTCTCTAGTATCAGTATAATACAAAAAAGCGGCTGCAGCCGCTTTTTTGTATTATTTCGCAGTGCTCAGGACTGGATTTGAACCAGCACGGCCGCAATGGCCACTGGCCCCTCAAGCCAGCGTGTCTACCTATTCCACCACCTGAGCAGTCAACTTTTAGATAGCCCGTCTATTCTATATATTTCTTTTGCTTTTGCAAACTTTCGTGCCAGATGTGGCAGTGTTGGTGCGTAGAACATGGCTGCAAACAATTTTTTTGAGTCGCGTTTCGCGTAGCGAAGTTGCCATCCTCGATTTACTCGAGTGATAAAACCGGTTGTCATTAAGCGATCATTAATATTGACCTGTAACCACTCAAGGAACTCCCGACTAGCACTGGTAAAACCAATACTAATAACGTAACTCGACTTCCACCGTACATCTTGTGTACGGTACACCGTACCATCACCATCCCATTCGCCACGCACAAAATCAAAAAAGTATTCATCAGGTATACGAACCCCTTTGAGCGTAAGACTTTTATTTGCGTGCAGTCCGAGTTCAACTAAAAAGCGATAAAAGAGGACATCACCAAATTGAACCTGAAAATACGTACTGGTTTTTGAATACCCACTCCCTTTTCGACCGATTGCAATATCTTCTAAACCTAAGCAACGTTGAAAGGTATGAATTAAGTCGATATCTTTTGAAGTAAAATTGATATGTCTACCGTTATTGGAAAGCGATCCATCTGCAGTGATTAAACCTACCGCATACGCAAGCTCGGCTCGCCAGGTGCAATCAACCCTCCCTGCTGGTTTTCGACCCCGCGTAGACATGCCTCTATACTATCACGTATACCAAATTAAAACGCAACAAACCCGGGTCTAGCCCGGGTTTGTCGCGTTTTAATCCTTCTTCTCAGCTTCAGTCTCCTCCGCGTTTGGCTCTTCCGCCTCAGGAGTTTCCTCGGCTGGGGCCTCCTCTGTTTCGGGAGTAGCTTCTTCTGTAGCGGTCTCTG
>CAZZPW010000056.1:0-2014 GCA_964655825.1 uncultured Candidatus Saccharibacteria bacterium | reverse complement strand
GGGTTGCGTTTTTGGTGGGGACAACCTATCAGCACCGGGGGGGCATTGGCTATACTTACTAGTATACAAACCGGTATGGACCCATTCTCAACCAAAGCGTACGCGTGGAGAGGCTTAAAGCTATTTGGTGGTTGCATAGTATTGGCGTTGGTGGTGTTTTCACTGTATTGGTGGTTGACCTGGCCGCCGTACTCGCAGCCAACTGCGAGTGATTTAGAAGTTGGGTTGGAGCCACGTGAGGGTTTGGATGAGGTGTCCTTAGTAGGTTATCTGTACGTACTCGGTGCTCCGCTAGTAGCTGAATCTAAGGAAGATATTAGTCCCAGCTTGTTCACACTCGACGTTACTCAGCAGACCGGTCCACAGTTGGTTTCTACTGCGTATGACAACACTACTGGAAATCGATTCGGGTATATGCTCGCTGAGAATGATGCGGCAGTGCTCGACGCCGACAGAATCACGTTGTTTAGAATCGATTATGAAAACGATGAGGTGGCATTGATACATGAGCCAGGGTTATGGAATGAGAGCCATCCTGTTTCCTCAGGCGCTAGTGGATGGGTTGCCTACGCCGGGCAAGAAACTAATTTTCAACCCAGTGACGGTCAGCAATTCATCGATCTTGATAACTGGCAGATAATCTTGGTACAGCCAGAAACTGGTGACATTCGCACCATTAGCGGCGCCGCACAGCCAGTTTGGATGAATGATGGTGCTGACTTGCTTTACCTCAAACATGACGGTGTGTATCGATATAACTTGGCAGCGGACGCCAGTGAGTTGGTTATTGACGACTTCGCTAATATAGCTAACGATACTCAGTTAGCTATTAACGATAGTAGTACCTACGTGCTACTAACCGTACCCCAGCCAGACTTTAGTTTTATTATGGTATACGATGTTGTTGACCAAGCAAATGTCGAGCTGCGTCGGATTGGTGCGATTGCTCAAGAGGGAGTACGGTACGTCGACCCAGTTTTCGCACCTGGCGGTAACCAGTATGCGGTACTGGCGATACAGGGAGGTGTTTTTAATACGACGCTTGAAAACTATTCTGATGTAACGCTCGAGATACGCAACACCATCGATCGTACTGTACTCGAGTCACAGCCCTTAACATTTGATTCGCGCGCTCCACTTCGGCTCTTCGATTGGCGCGCCGCGCGCGAGCCGTTTATCGCTTTCTAGTATGCTCAAAACACAACACAAAAAACTGTCTGTATGCAAACTCTTGATAGTTGCGGTGGTGGGAATGCTCGCTGTCATATTTTTTGTGACCGCGAACGCCCAGACGATACCTCTCAGTGCTTGTAGTTTAAGTGCTAATAATTGCACGTACCCTTTGCAACATATTTTACAGCCTGGACAGACTCTTTCCAGTGGTTGTACAGGTGGTGGTGGTATGTGTACCACCGTGACTCTTCCTACCTATGCACCACCCCCATGCACTGCCTCGCTACCCAACCTACGAATTTCTGGACTTTCTATCGGTGAGCAAAGATTATCTTCTTGGTCTCGTGCAGCAAATGTTACCCAGCTCGACCCACGAGAGCGATACTCACTTGTAGCAAGCGTACAAAATGCATCTTGCCGCGCAGTCAGTTCAGGGGCGGTCCGTACCGAAGAGCGGTGTACTACACAGACCTACCGAAACAACCAGAATAAAGGACGTTCAGACTCTTTGTTAGATAGGTATAGTGATGACCCTAGAACCTCTGTTGCTACCACTGCCACCTCAACCCTCGTCACCACCTGTCGCGATGTACGGGTCGGGTTTACCGAACCACCATACAGTGAAACTCGCGGTAATTTTCCAGCTACACTCGAAATTGATTTAAATAGCGACGGTACCATCGACGAAACCCGGCAACGCAACAACGAGAGTATTGGCTCGGTGCCGTTTGGTGACTACCAATTCCCGGCCGGTACCCACGAGCTTATCTTCCGCGCCGACATCCCTGGTACCGAGGAACCAGGCCGTGGCTGCAATGAGCCACGCGGGTGTATCCAAGAG
>CAZZPW010000055.1:0-2341 GCA_964655825.1 uncultured Candidatus Saccharibacteria bacterium | reverse complement strand
GTACATCAGCTAGCCCCTCTTCAAGGATGAAAACCTTGCCACCTATTGCCTCATAGATATCGGCAATTCGTTCCTTCGTCACGACCGGATGAAACACTGCATGTGTTTCATTCCATAGTCGTTAGACGATGGGACCAAAGTACTTCAATGAAGTGCGGAAATAGTACCAGACCGCGCAAAAAACTCAACCACACACTCCCCTACTAAAAATCTGGATTGATAACGTGGGCTGCAGCATTGAGTACCTCCCACCGTTCGAGTAGATGACCGTAGTCTCTCTGACGCTGCTGTACTGCAGCTACCAAAGTCGGGTCAGGTTGCCAGTCGGGTATTGCCTGCTGTAATGACTGATTATGTGCAATGAGTTGCTCGATGTGCCGGTACCACGCTTCGGGTACCGCTGGTTGAGTCGCCACCCAGCCTTGTAGTTGCTCACCGGCCGCAAATAGATCGTTAGCCAGAAGCTCACGAGCCAGCATTACACTATCGTGAGCAGACGTACAACCCAGGTGCTGCAGATGTTGTCCCAAGGCAGGCAAGGTTGGCGCTACTCCTTGGTATACCAGACTGTCTTGCAGCACCGCCATTAAATATACGTTGCTACTATAAAAGGTATCGAGGGTATGTGGCACCGGCACTGGCGGTACACTATCACGGCGGTGTGGCATCACATACGGCATATGCAACCGCTGCCAGTCCGGGTAGAGCTGCCAGAGCAGGTACCCAAAAATGGTGTCTTGGGAGCGGCCCGTCGGGGGGAACGGTGGTAACTGTTTCGAACTAGGAAACAGTGCGCAGTACGTCACACAAAAGGGGTTAGTGGTCAGCGTTGGTTGCGTAGCAGCAATGTGTACATAGGGCGAATATTGCAAGGCTTCATAACCATCCGCACCGTCAGCAAACAGTGCGTGTGTCGGGTCTGGCGCAATCAGGTCGGTGTAGCTGCGACGAATCGGTGTATCACCAGCTACTCCCGGACTAATCATCACAACCCGCTTTTCGAGCGACTGTAAATGAAACGCTGGTGATACGTCACCGGTCGCTTGCATGAGTGTGTTTGAGAGGTGCTGCAACGGTTCCTGGAGTGGCTCGAGGGGATACGTTGCCATCAGTGGTTCCCCCTTAAGAGCACTCGCACGATCTAAATGTGGCGTGATAGTACAGGGCAACGTATCTGTTTCGGCTGGTGGTTTTACTGGTGCGGGAGACAAAAAAGCCGGCTCTATATCATCATCTAACATTGCGTGCGGCACGCCAGTATGACGTAATAAACTAAGATTCCGATTCATGCCAGTACTAATACCATCATCAGTTGGTAAAAATGCTCGCTTGAGCCAGGCAGCCTCTATACCACTCCCAGCTGCGAGCGCATCGATATACTCTGCTACATCTGCATGTGTCCAATACTCAATGGTCGTACCAGTTTCGGTGGCGACGGTAGCTAACTGTGTAGCTACGTGCTCGGCTGTCGACGAGGGAGACTGGTCAAACACACTCACGGTAAACGCGTGTGGCGTCTGGTGTTCCGCTAACGATGTAACTAGTCGAATTAGCTGCTGCGGTCGATTTTTAGTGGGAATGGAAATGCGGGTAATGGGCTCCATACAGGTAAAATTGTATGTTCCTAGTATAGCAATCTAACCCTAATCCTGCAGAATCTTTTAGATTCTGCAGGATTAGGGCAAATGGTCTAGGAGTCCCCTAGACCATTTGCTGGTTATTCGGTTGATGAGGTTGGCGCTTCTGGAGCAGGGTCTGGTTCGGTCGTTGATGTTGATGCTTCTGGGGTGCTTGTCGGTTCTGTCTCTACTTCGCTATCGGTTTCGGAGGCAGGAGTGTCGTCGGTTGATTCTATAGCCTCATTGTTATGCTCACTCGTTTCCTCTGTGGTGCTTGTGTCAGTAGTGGCTGCCTCGCTATCGACTACTGTCTCGTCCGATGTTGCCTCGGTCGCTATTGCTTCGTCTACGTCCTCTTCGTTGGTCTCGGTACCTGCTTCGGTATCGTCAGCGCTCTCGCCTGCATCAGTTTCGACACTTCCCTCTGCAGATTCACTCTCGGTAGACGTGTCGGCAGGAACCGTGGTGTCGTCTGTTTCAGTAGCGGCTTCGGTTTGACTGTCTGTATCGCTGGCGGAATCGCTATCTGTCTCACTGCTACTGATGGTGTCGGTCGTATCCGGAGTAGAAGGTGCCGCTGTTTCGATATCAAGCTCCTCTTCAATCTGCTCAAGGCGCTCGCGCAGTTCGTGATTCTCGGCCTGCAGGGCGTCGATATCCTCGCGGTTACCGAGCACCAGCGTGCGCAGCTCTTGTAGCGCCTCCAAGACAAGCCACTGAAT
>CAZZPW010000054.1:1246-2341 GCA_964655825.1 uncultured Candidatus Saccharibacteria bacterium | reverse complement strand
TTAGATAAGCTTAGCGTCCTTGAGCGTCTGGTACGCACCATTCTTGGCGATAGTGCGCAGACCTTTAGTCGACACATTGACTGAGATGTACTTGTCGAGCTCTGGTACGTAGATACGCTTTTTTTGTAGGTTTGGCTGACGCTTGGTTTTGCCACACGGGTTAAACTGCGTCGCACGGGTGCGGTTAGAGTAGCGGCCCCCAATCTGGGTTTTCTTGCCGGTGATGTCACATTGCTTAGCCATGTTAGATTTTCTTATTGATTGAAATGAAATTAGAAAATCTTACATCCAGCTCCCGTTTCGGGCGACGCGCGTGCTGAATAAGGTCATAGCGCGAGCCCGTAACAAGAAATGGGGCTGGGTAGAATTTTCAAGTGGCAGCATAGTAGCATAGACCTATCAGATTGCAATAGGTTGGCGAGTCGCGCCCAGTACGGTACGCTATAGCAATCTATGGGACCAGACGTCATCATTCTTATAATAGTACTCATCGCCTCTATCGTGCTTCACGAGGTGGCGCACGGGTACGCGGCGTATAAGCTCGGCGACCCAACGGCAAAGTTACAAGGTCGCCTTACCCTAAACCCCATCGTGCACATGGATCCTATGATGTCAGTGATTGTGCCCGGTCTATTGGTACTGTCAGGCTCACCTTTCTTGTTTGGTGCAGCGCGGCCGGTACCATACAACCCCTATAACTTCACCGACCAAAAGTACGGTGAGGCCAAGGTGGCTGCGGCCGGTCCGGCCGTCAACTTGTTGATTGCGGTGATTTTTGGCGCTCTGATTCAACTCAGTTCAGCCCTCGGGTTGTCGGAAACATTTGTGCAGCTCAGTTTCCAAATAATCGTGCTCAATATTTTCCTCGCCTTCTTTAATATGTTGCCCATTCCTCCGCTCGATGGTTCTAAAGTACTCCCTATCTTTTTACCGTTCGACTTGAAGATGAAGTACCAAGCGTTCCGTAATCAGCTCGAACAAAATATAGCCTTAGCGTTTCTCATTGTGTTTGGACTCATTTTCTTTGTGTTGGGGCAACCGCTGTATTACGCTACCCTCTACGTTGCCCAGTTGCTGGCTGGATTTTAAATGCTA
>CAZZPW010000054.1:0-1146 GCA_964655825.1 uncultured Candidatus Saccharibacteria bacterium | reverse complement strand
TGTAGTACTGTATGCGGGCTTTATGGCAACCATTAATCAATTGACACGCAAAAAGCGTCGCGACACCCCTACCAAAACCAAGGTAGCGGCTTTGCAGTCTGGCTTTAACAAGGTGAAGAATAAGCCTAACCGCTACAACTCACCCTTTAAGCGCGGAGTGTGTACCCGTGTGACAACCAAGACCCCACGTAAGCCGAACTCAGCTATCCGTAAGATCGCTCGTGTTCGTCTTTCAAACGGTCAGGAAATCACCGCGTACATTCCGGGTATGGGCCACACCCTGCAGGAGCACTCCGTGGTACTCGTTCGAGGTGGTCGCGTGAAAGACATTGGTGTTAACTACACCGTCGTCCGTGGTAAGTACGACGCCGGCGGGGTAGATGCACGACGCCAGGGTCGGTCACGGTACGGCGCCAAGCGTCCGAAAGGTGAATAAATTGGAGTATAGCTTTGTCGCACTGCGGTAATTTGTCACTCACCGTACAACTACGTACGGCTCGCGCCAAATTCCTTGTGCTTCGCGCTCTACAACCAATTTCTTCTCTTTCGGAAGTCCAGTGGAGACTGCACTAAACACTCACCATTACTAATAGTTTATATTCGCTACAGATACCGATTGGTATTACTCACACGAGTAAGGACCATTATGCGAAGACTGAAAGATGATGCACTGTCATATTTCTCTCTCCGCGCATTAATTAACAAAATTATGCGACGACCCATTAAAAAACGTCCAGCCGTTAACCCAGACGTCCGTTTCGGTTCGGTTGAAGTCGAGCGCCTCATCAACTACATCATGCTACGTGGTCAGAAAGAGACCGCCCGCAAGATTGTGTACGCGGCGTTTGAAGACATCAAAAATGCCAAAGAAGGTGGTGGCGATCCGTTAGAAATCTTTAACACCGCGCTGCGCAACGCTGGCCCCTCAATGGAGGTCCGTAGTCGTCGCGTTGGTGGAGCTAACTACCAGGTACCGCGTGAGGTGCGCCCTGAGCGTCGTCTCGCGTTGGCTCTCCGCTGGATTATCGCAGCTGCCCGCAAGCAAAAGGGTATGCCGATGTACAAAGCTTTGGCTAAAGAGCTTATGGCTGCCGCTCGTGAAGAAGGCGATGCCGTGAAGAAGAAGGAGGATACGCATAAGATGGC
>CAZZPW010000053.1:0-2412 GCA_964655825.1 uncultured Candidatus Saccharibacteria bacterium | reverse complement strand
GAGGTCGATATGAACGACTTCCGCAACGGCCGTGTCTTCTTTGCCTACGGCGAAGACGAAGACCAGATTGCAGATATCGCTCGTGACTACGACGAGTACCGCGACATCGACGAAGACGGTGACGACTTTCAGGTTGCCCTCGTCGATAGCGACCTCGACGACGACGCCGAGTACGAAGCTCGTGTCTTTGGCCTCGACGACGATACCGAACACTTCTTCACCATTTGTGTGGAGTACGAAGATGAAGACGATGACGAAACCATCATCTGTGGTGATGTCGAACGCTTCGAAACCGACCGCGACTAGCAACTACACTGATGAATGAGAAAGCCGCCCCTCGAGGGGCGGCTTTGTTGATTGTTGTACCGCTACAGTATCAATCCTGACGGAATTGATACACCAGCCTTTTCGAGATGGTGCCGCAAACGTCCGAAATGAACGTTGAGGTAAAAATTTTTGAAGCCATCATAGCGTGCCTCCAAAACTTTCACCACCGTCAGGTGTGTACCGTCGATTGTAATGCGTCTCTCTGGCTGCGCCACCAGCAGTCGGCCATCTAATCGGCACTGAGTAGAAAATATGAGTGGGCTACCAAGCGCACCAGTTTCGTAGTACGCTGCAACAGTCTGCGGGATGGGAAAAATAAGTGTAGTGCCTTTTTCATCACTGGGTTCTTGCGACATTCTATTTTCCTCCGGGTATGAACATTTGTGCTACCATACGACTGTTTATTATATTTGTCCAATGCCTATGCTCACAAAACAGCAAACTGCTCCGGATTTTTCCTTACCCGACGAGACCGGAACGACCCGCACGCTCACAGCCGAAGCAGGGAAGTGGGTGGTCATTTATTTCTACCCTAAAGATGACACCCCCGGCTGCACCAAAGAGGCCTGCGCCATTCGCGATATTTACGATGAGTTCGCTGCGCTCGGCGTTACCGTCTTTGGTGTCAGCAAAGACAGTGTCGCCTCGCACGCCAAGTTTAAGGAGAAGTATCAATTACCCTTCACCCTCCTCTCTGATGAGTCGGGTGAGATGATCGATGCCTACGGCGCCCTGCAAGAGAAGTCGATGTTTGGTAAGAAGTATATGGGTATTCAACGAATGAGCTACCTCATCGACCCAACCGGTAAGGTGGCCAAACTCTACCCCAAGGTTAGCCCGACTGAGCACGCGCACGAGATGCTAGCGGACCTCAAAGACCTCCAGTAGCAGTTGGACACACACTCGCACAGAGACGCTCGCAGAAGCGCACCGATTTTGCGGGTTTTTTGTGTGTAATTACGCCCAATAAGCCCAGTTTGCTGTGCTAGTATAAAAGCACAAGCGAATATGTTGAACCACGGGAGGAAATGGTCGCGCATGACTGGGTTACTTGTTATAGGTGGCGTTATTTCCTGGTGCGTTATCGCTTTCCACGAAGAAGTCTACGACACCACCCAAGCCGCTCCCCAGTGGCTCAAACAACTCCTCAGCACCGAGGTCGCCTACCATATCGATACCGCCGAAACCCACGTCACCACGCCGGTGCAACATGCCGCTGCAGTTGTTACCGACCGGGTCGGTCTCTTTGGCCAAACACGACCGTCACCGCAAGTGGCCGGCGAGCAACGCTCGCCGGCCACCGCTGTTTCCGGCACCGCCTCACCGCTGCAGTACTCGGGCGGTATCACCGAAGCGGAGCTCGAAGAACGCCTGCAGCAATTTGCCACTGAGCTCCCACTCGCCAAACAGCAACTAACGCAAGATACGTTGCGTACACTACTCCAAACCACCGGCCGTATTTTAGGTGCCCTGCAAGACCGCAGCGTCGGAGGCGACCGCTTTATCCGCCAAGTCGAGCGCATTTACGAAGACACTGGCGACCGCGTCCGTTCTGTGCAGTCCGACAGCACCTTCACCAACCCTACCCTCACCAACAGTACGCTTGAGGGCACCACGACCGCCAGCGACGAGCTCACCCTCAACGCCACCCTGGTCCTAGCCGCCACCAGCCCTACCACCACCGACAACCGCTTATACAACACCGCCGGTACGCTCTTCTGGGACGGTGAGGCTATTTCTGGCTCAACCACCGGTAGTTGGATTGTCGATGGCGCGGATGTGTATCGGGCGAGTGGAAACGTCGGGATTGGCCTGTCCAGCCCTACCGTTCGGCTGCAAGTTGCCGGTGGCGATGTGCAGTTCAACGACCTGGCAGATAATCCGGGCTTCTTCTTCGACGAAAGCACTGGCCGAACCGGGCTAGGGACGAGCACCCCCACCAACCTCCTCACCGTTGCCGGCACCCTCGGTGCCGCCACCCTATGTGATGAGTACGGCGGCAACTGTGCGTCGGTGACGGCCCTCACCAGCGGCACCAGCCCGTGGAGCCAAGCAGGCTCCGACATTTACTATACGGCGGGGAAT
>CAZZPW010000052.1:0-2619 GCA_964655825.1 uncultured Candidatus Saccharibacteria bacterium | reverse complement strand
TGCTCCCTCGTTGTACAAGCCAGTCGCTACTATGCCACAAAAACCTTGCCTTTACAAAACATTCTGGTAGGCTACGCCGCAGTCGCAACCCAAGGAGTAAATACCGATGTCAAAACAAAGTCGCTCAGAGCCTACCCCGGCTGCACCACTCCCGCAATTCGCCACGCTCGAGCAGCCGGTCGATCGCACCGACGATTTGGCCCTGGCACTCCGGGCCCACCAGTTGCAGGAGTTTACCCGCTGGTGGCACCAGCACTGCGCCTAGCTCTAGTATCGGGCAATCAGTACCCGTTTTTACCCCCACCGGGCGCATCCTGCGCCCGGTTTTTTCATATACCCACGCGTGCTCACTAGCTGGAAGCCAGGCTTTACGTCTGTACCAAATAGTGCTTCGTTGAAAAGTGGTACTGACCAACAAAAATATCACGTACTGCCGCCAGCGAGTGTTGTTCGTAGAATACCAGCATGGCACCTCGGTACGCCTCAATATCAACGTTACGGTACGACAGTGGTGCGTGCGCATGTGCGAGGAGTGCCGCGTTACTAACTAACCGAGCGGTCCGCTTATTGCCATCTTCAAAAGGTTGGATATACGAAATACCCGCTAAGATAAGGAGCGCACGTTCAATCGGGTGTGTCAGTCTCTGGGTAGCGGTGTACAACTCTTCGAGGGCTTCGCGAATCTGATATTTGGTATCGAGTGGCGTATAGGCACTGCCGGTAATGCCAACGCTCGAGGCGCGCAAACCACGCCCAACACCAAGCCCAGCAATCAGTAATTCGTGCACTTGTTCGACAAAGCGCTGCTGAATAATATCAGTAGTACCAGCAGCAATCACTTCCAAGACAAATTCAAGTGCTCGTTTGTGATTGAGAATCATTTGTGCTTCGTCCGCGTGATGACCAGGCGCGGCTACCCCCTCGCGAATCAGTCGTTCGGCATCAAAGAGGGTGTAGGTGTTACCTTCAATCGCTGACGACTTCCAGGAGAATTCAATGATGAATCGCTCTAGTTCTCGTGCTTGAATGGTGCTCGAGGCCTGGGCTACTTTCTGTTGGTAGATGTTAGTTTGTGCGTCGAGCGCTGTCAGTTCTGCGGCGGGGATGAGCTGGTTTGGTAAGGTAGTAAAGAGAGAGGGGTTGTACGATTGGTAGGTGGTGCGTGTATCGGGTAGTTGAGCTACATACCCTGCAACGTCGAACGGTCGCTGTAATCGTCCGGCTGGTGTCAGTCGGTACCCGGTGGCTCGGCCTTGTCCTTCACGTGTACACCAGCCGGTCTCGGTGAGATACTCCAAGTCGCGCTTAATGGTCACCAGCGAGGGTGCCGTTGTGGTAGGTATAGTGGCGCAGAGTAAATCGTGTACCTGAGACGATTGCACAATCGTTTCAAACGACAAAAATCGCACAATCATTTGTTGTCGTGGTGCTAATTGGCTCGCACTAATCGTATCATATTGATACGATTAGGACAGTAATTTGATACGATTACGACTGAATTATGTCTCTTACAAGCGAGTGGGTTGGAGCAGCGCACTCTCCAAAGGGTAACTCTAGGGGAAAGTGGTGCGGGTTAACATAACCGGTTTCCATAGGTCTTTCCTATGGGGAATAATTCAAGTGGCTCGAGCGGGGCTTCATCAATGCTACCGACGACGATGAGCGTCGTTTCACCCGCGAGATTGAAGAATTCACCGCGTACTGGAATTGACACTACGGCCGCCGCAGCTAGTTGCGGCTGCGACAAACATGACCCTATAACCGGGCGCATCACGCGCCCGGTTTTTCTGTACCCTCGAAACTGGTATGATAACAAAGTACCATGAGCGTAACGCAACTACTTTCAAAAAAAGGGCCATTCTACCACTTTTCCATTGACGACGTCTTTGAGTCACTGCTGCGTGTTAGCGACCAGAATATCCCACTTTTTGATGAGACCATGTTTGCAGTTCTTAAGGAAGCCCACGTAGATTTTGGTTGTAAGGTAGACCTTGAACTGTTCTATGAGAAAGAGATCGATGGTGTCCGCCGCACCTTGACTGAGGTGCGGCCGATTCGTGATGAGATCCTCGCTGCGGGTAACTGGCTCCGCTTTGCTCCTCATGCGCAAAGCTACCAGGTCGCCCCGTATGAACAGACCCCCACTGAGTTAGAGATGGTATTTAGAAAAATATACGATGAGATCGATCGGTTTGCCGGTAACGACATGTACGCTACCTGGGCTCGGCTTCACTACTACTCTGAAATGTATGAACTCGCAGAGCTGTTTCATCAAAAGAGAGTGACCGCACTCTTTACTACTGACAACCCAAAAGGTAGTCATCGCATGGATGAGGCAGTGGGGGAGCAGTTGGTTACAACCGGAGAGGCACACGCAAATGATCTACATTTCATTCGGACTCACTATCGGCTCGAGAATTTTGCCAACGCTCGGCTCGACGAGCGTGCGCTCCATGCACTATTTGTAGACTCGTTGCAAACCTATGGCTACGTTATCTTCTACACTCACGAGTATGAGTTACTGCGTTCCGAGGTGCGGTATACGTTTCGAAGGGTACTCAAGGTATTACATGAGATGGGTATTCCATCGGTACATAGTGTATGAAGCAGATAGCCTTT
>CAZZPW010000051.1:0-3010 GCA_964655825.1 uncultured Candidatus Saccharibacteria bacterium | reverse complement strand
TCACCAGTCTCCACTGGAGATTGGTGACTCGGTGGTACCGAGTTGATTGCAAAACTTTAATTACAAAACATTATGAGTACAGAAACTGTAGAAAAAACAACTACTGCAAGCACCCCAAGCACTGAAGGTGTTGTAACCCAAGTAGTTGGCCCAGTGGTCGACGTCCACTTCGCGAGTGGCGACGTGCCCGCGTTACAAACCGCTCTTACCGTTAAAAACGGCGAGGATACCCTCACCCTTGAGGTGGCCCAACACGTCGGTCTCGACCGCGTGCGCTGTATTGCGATGCAAGACACCCAAGGTCTCACCCGCGGCCTCACCGTTACCAATACTGGCGCTGCCATTTCAGTGCCGGTGGGCGAGCAATCGCTCGGCCGGCTCTTCAACGTGCTCGGCGAGACGCTCGATGGTGGCAAAGATCTCTCGGGCAGTGATAAAACCCGGGCCATCCACCAAGAGGCGCCTGCCTTTGTCGAGCAATCAACCAGTACCGAAGTATTTGAGACCGGTATCAAGTCGGTCGACCTCCTCGCACCCTTCATTAAAGGCGGTAAGGTGGGTCTTTTTGGTGGTGCCGGAGTGGGGAAGACGGTACTTATCCAAGAGCTCATCAACAACGTGGCCACTAACCACGGTGGGTACTCGGTATTTGCTGGGGTGGGTGAGCGCGTGCGTGAGGGTAACGACCTCTACCACGAAATGAAAGACTCTGGCGTGCTCGATAAGACCGCCCTCGTCTTCGGGCAAATGAATGAAGTGCCTGGTGCTCGCGCACGCGTCGGTCTCACTGGTCTCACTATGGCCGAGTCACTCCGCGACCAGGGTGGTAAAGACGTCCTTTTCTTTATGGACAACGTCTTCCGCTTTACGCAGGCGGGGCAGGAGGTGTCATCACTCCTCGGCCGCGTGTCTTCTGCGGTAGGGTACCAGCCAACCCTAGCCGAGGAGATGGGTAAGATGCAGGAGCGTATTACCTCAACCAAGAGTGGGTCAATCACCTCCGTACAGGCGGTTTACGTGCCAGCCGACGACCTTACCGACCCCGCTCCAGCCACTACCTTCGCGCACCTCGACTCAACGGTTGTACTCAGTCGCCAGCTGGCCTCGCTTGGTATTTACCCCGCCATCGACCCGCTCGAGAGTAACTCAACTGCCCTCGACCCTGAAATTGTAGGTGAAGAGCACTACCGCGTTGCTCAAGGCGTTAAGCTTGTGCTGCAGCGCTACAAAGACTTACAAGACATTATTGCCATCCTCGGTATTGAGGAGCTCTCCGAAGATGATAAGCAGACCGTGTACCGCGCACGAAAAATTCAGCGCTTCCTCAGCCAGCCTTTCAACGTCGCCGAGGTCTTTACCGGCTCACCCGGTAAGTACGTGAAGCTTGAGGATACTATTCGTGGCTTCGCCGAGATCCTCGACGGCAAGCACGATGAGAAAAATGAGCAGGCCTTCTATATGAAAGGCGCTATCGATGAGGTATCATCTGAGTAATGAATTTATTGATTCACTGGAAATTAAAACTGATTGCAATATTAGTAGCAATATTACTGATTGTTGTCACAAATATCTTTTATTCTTATACGTATGGTAAAGAATGTGATGTAAATGGCAGTTTTATTGGTTTCTCTCAAGAATGTACATGCTCGGGTAAGCTTATAGACGATAAAGAGGTGAGATATTCGGATAGACAATATCCTGCAATGTACTCGACTACTCATTGTTTAGGTCTTATCACAAGCATAACCAGGACTGAATTTACTGAAAATGGTTATGAGTCAGCTACAAAGAATTATGTTATCAATCGTGGTATCTCATCTTTAATATCTTTATTTACTGTCAATTAGTATGGCAAACAAAACCTTTAACCTAACCATCTCCCGCGTCGACGAACCGGTCTTTGCGGGTGAGGCGCAATCGGTAACAGTACCTGGCGTAGCCGGCGAGATGGTCATCTTAGCCGAACACGAGCCGCTCATCTCACCTCTTAAAGCCGGTACTGTGCGCTACACTGACGCAACAGGCGAGGCGCATGAGGTTGCCACTACCGGCGGCACCCTCGAAGTCGCACACAACCACGCTACCGTACTACTATAACGCTTGACGAGTTAGGTCTTTTAAGGAAAGCTGTCGGTAGACAGCTTTTTTGCATGGAGGTACCAATGCAACTCGCTAACCCTTTCTGGTTGCTGCACCACGTAAGCCTTACCGCCGCAGAACAGTTTTGTTGGTGGTTAACATCACGGTACGCTGATTGGGATCCGCCAAGAATTGCCATGTGGTGTATGTTCGCCGGTATCACGGTGATAATATTCGGCGCCACGATGGTCCATCCGGTTTTGTTTTGGTTTCTTGGCGCATTACTCGGTCTTCCATTCATAGCCGCGACGGGTATCCGGGCAGCGTACCGGCACAACACCCGCACGGGCACGGTAAATCGAATGCAACTCGAGTGGCCGTATATGGTTGCGTGCCATCTATTCGCCTTGGTGTTTCTCGTCCTTTGTCTTGGGATTGATGCTCCACAAGCACCAGCGGCCCGCATTATGGCCCTCGGCATGTACCTGTTGGTGGTGCCTACCTACTACATTCTGGCTACAAACACACTCCCGCCGAACTATCAAATGAGGCGGTACGCTGTAACCACACCATAAGAGCGGTTGCGGTCTGTCCTCACTTCCAAATGTGAACGTGAGGAGAGATTCCTCATACAGCAATACCTACGCCACCTATCACACGTGATAGGTGGCTTTTTCACAACCGCAACATAAGTCAGATGAAAAAATTGCTAGGCTTAGGTTATGCAACACTACAACGGAGAATCGCGCCGGCGGGCAATCATTAAGGGAGTTACCTGGCGCATTATCGCCTCGGGTACCACTATGGGTCTGGTCTATTTTTTTACTGGCAGTTTAGAAACTATGGCCGCAGTTGGTGCGGTTGAGGTTACCCTAAAGTTCCTTTTTTACTACGGTCACGAGCGAGTATGGGGCGTCATTCCCTGGGGTGT
>CAZZPW010000050.1:0-3026 GCA_964655825.1 uncultured Candidatus Saccharibacteria bacterium | reverse complement strand
CATCACCCTTATCTAGTTCGGGTGCACTCTCACTCCCCTCGACGGTGTACGATACAACAACTCCGTCTTCCACCACGGCGTTAATACGCCCCGGTCGCCAGTCCTCCGTGAGCATAAGCATCTCACCATCACGTTCGACGACCCGAAATGGCACATTGTTCTCTTCGGCGAACACCACCGCTTCAGCTTCGCTCAAGCCGACGTAGTCGGTTGGTGCAGTTGGTACGTCCGCCACATCCTCGGGTGCTGGCTGAGCGGGAGCTTCCGTTTCGCTCGTCTCATCGGGAGACGTCGCTGGCGCTTCTCCGGTACTTTGGCTTAAAAGCCAATAGCCACCACCAACAACGACAACGACCGCGAGCAGTAATAGTAGTGTTTGTTTCATAGAAATAGTATGTTCACTAAGGGCGAATAAGTACCTTTACTTTAGCATGCCTAGACCACCGCAGGCCACTACGCAAATGGTCTAGGACTTCATACAGAAGCTGTTCAGGTTGTCGCTATTTTTAACAAAATAGCTGGCCTCCCTACTGGAGCAGTACACCTTTTGGCTATTTTTCGTAAACTCAAAATAGCACAAATGGTCTTGCGCCAGTCTCCTAGACTGGCTCACCTCTTGTAAAATGACGTTAGTCATTTCTCACCCCCAGACCAATTGCCGTACGTGGTTTTAAGACCTTTTGCACCTAAAGCACGCCGGGTTACTAATTAACTGGCTTCGACTCTCTTTCTGCGTGCTGCTTAGTATGAAGTTCGAAATAAAACAGTACTTTGGTGAAAATATCCAATCCCAAATACAAAACTGCGGCGGTCAATGCCGTCAGCACTCCGTATCCATCAGGTGCGAGCAAAAATACAATTGGAAAACCAGTCCATCCGAGCCAGATGTATCTGGCTATCACTGAACCGTGAGGCGTTTGGGTCATTAGTAACGGGTACACCAACCGGACGTAAGCTACCGTGCTCAGGACAAAGAAGCCGAGCATATACCACCCCTCGTAGTAAGAAGCGGCAGCACCCGTCACCATCACGATAGCGGTGAGATAGAGCAGGAAGATTGTCTCGCGTAGTGAGACGCCCAAGAACCGTGCAATCTCGTACATTAAGAGTGTGCAACTTAACCCGTAGAACAGCCAGCGGGTCGGATACACCGTTTCTCCCCCGGCACCAACCGTGGCGAGCGACCCTTCGAGCATCAGCGTGTAAGACACGATGGTGATAAAACTTACCAAAAAAGCCGAATTAAAGTCTTTTTTATAGACCCAGAGAAAATAGCTCGACGACAGTGCAAACACGGCAATACCAGCTATGAAGACGTGTGCAATAGTAATTTCCATATACCTACATACTACCATCTACCACGTCAACCATTGCGAGTGGTCCTGGGAGCTTCTCGGACTATTGCTTACTGAATAGTCGCCGTTGGCTAGCCCACCCAATCTTAAATAATCAGCGTATCGCCGCGTTTGGTGATGGTGACCTTCTGCTTTTCGCGCCACTTGAGCTCGCGGATGAGCTCAATCGGGAGCGTGACCGCCATGGTATGCCCACGCCCGACACGGAATAATTTGCGAATTCCCTTCTCTTCTAGTTTTCGTCGTGCCATATCCTCCATCGTATCATGCGCGACCACATCTCTAGAGTTATCTCTAGAGATGTTGCAAACCACTGCACACTATTACGTTCGCTTTGGCCCAGCCAATAGCATAACTACGAGGTCAATCATTTTCTCCTTATCCTTCGGGTCACTCTCGGCAATCAGAAGCGTGAGTGCCGTGAGTGCGGCTGGGGTCAGGCGGGTAGTATCGAGCATTTTTGCTTTGCGCAAGTACCACACAAAGGCGTACGCACCCGTACGCTTGTTGCCATCTACAAATGGATGGTTCTTAATAATGAAGTACAACAGATGAGCTGCCTTTGCTTCAAGGCTCGGATACAATGGCTGGCCACCAAAGCTCTGCATCACGTTGCCAACAATACCCTCGACACTGTCTCGATTACGCTCTTGGGCGAAGTTTTCGGTAGCTTCGCCCTTACGCATGAGCTCGGTTTTTAGTACCGCTACTCCTTCAAGGAGGAGCTCAGCCGTGAGCTTTACACTTCGTTTGGTGACCTTCTTTGGGGTAAGTGCTTCTTTGTCGTAGGCATCGAGGGCAAACCAGGTGTCTGCAAAGAGTCGCACCAATTCGAGCACCGACTCAGTGTCGACCAAACTCTCTGCCGACGCGAGCTTCTTAAGCGACTCGACCGCCTCCATGAATTGGCTGTAATTGGCCTCGATGCGACTGGGGTTGATGGTGAACCCTTTGGTGATGTGCTCACGTAATGTCTTCGTCGCCCACTGACGAAAGCGCGTAGCTGTTGCGGAATTAACTCTGTACCCAACGGAAATAATTGCATCGAGGTTGTAGTGCATTATTTCGCGTTCAACTTCTCGACTTCCCTCTTTTCGAACTATCCGGAATTTCCGGATAGTTGCCATTTCTTCCAGTTCCTTGATCTTGTAAATATTATTTAAGTGTTCATTGACGGTTCGAACATCAACCCCAAAAACCGCTGCGATCTCGGCCTGGCTCGCCCATAGTGTCTCGCGGTCAAAATCCCCTTTGAGCTTCACCTTCTGTCGCCCGTGGGTAAAGATGACCAATTCTGTCTGCTTTAGCTTCTTCATCACCCAAGTATAGCAAAGTACACATCAAATGGCGGCGGCCTGCGGCCGCCGCCCCTCCGCAAACAACGACACAAGTCTTCTTGAATACATCTATAGAGAGGTTTTAGCACTACTGAAAATGGCGAGCCGGTGTATTGACGCGGTACTATTTTCGACATAGTGTACTCCCAGCAACAATTTGGCGAGGACACCATAATGCGTATCAAAGACCTGCTGGCAATGATTGAGGAACACAACCTCGATATCAGTCACCACGACATCTTCTTAGAGACCGACAACGGAACCTTTGCACACTTCGAAATCGTACTGGGTACCCACGAATACCCCGATGGTAGTGTGACTACCGTCGACGAGG
>CAZZPW010000049.1:0-3096 GCA_964655825.1 uncultured Candidatus Saccharibacteria bacterium | reverse complement strand
TGTTGGGTGGGTAAATTACCAGGTCATAATAATAGTAGTATTACGGGTAACGTAAATAGTTGTGTATGAAAGCATCGTCATCTAAGCCTGAATCATATTTAGAACGTATCAAAGCCATCGGCTGCGACTTTGAACCAGCTGCATTTCAAACAATCTATGAGCAATCAGTGGCAGACTTTGGAGAGACGTTCTGGAGTGATTGTGCAGAAGCACTAGTCTGGCGGCAGCCGTATACTGAGTTATACGTTCTCGCTCCTGAACAACGGGCTTGGTTTGTAGATGGTCAAGTGAATTATCATCAAAGCATTTTTAAGCCTGAACGGGCAGATACAGAAGCATTGGTTTGGTACACAAAAGACGGTAATCGAGAAGCGATGACATTTGCTGTGCTAGAAGCAAACGTTCAACGGGTCGCGAATTTTCTGCGCGAAACGGGTGTTACTCCTGGTACTACCCTCTGCCTCGCTACAGAGAATCGACGAATTGGGGCACTGTATGCGCTGGCGTGCCTATCACTTGGGGTGCGATTTTGCTTCTCCTACTTTAAGCTACCAAACGAGGTGCTGCGACATCAACTCCGGAGTTTAGGTGTGTCCACCTTGATTGTAGAAACGTCGATTCGTCCTGAACAAGCGACAGTATCGCTCAGTGACATTGCTTCGCTCGAGCGCGTATTTACTGTAGAAGCAGATACTCATTTGGTGGACGTAGCTGAAACCGTTTCCGTCACATCGCTTCCCGCACTCGATGCCTTGCCTGATGCACCTGATTCCTGCACTCCTTACTCCTGGCCTGCTGAGGCGCCGACTATATATGGTTTTACCTCGGGTACCACTGCGACTCCCAAAGCAATACCTTTAGGTACGGCTGGACATTATGTGGTTGGCGTGACAACTCACTACCTGCTCTTCCATACCAATCGTCGCAAGGTTCTGTTCGCTATGGATTTTGCCTGGGGGGTGGCGTCAATCCCATGTTTTTTTGCTCCACTTATAGCTGGCGAGACTGTTGTTATCGATGAGCGGTTCTTTGTGCCGGGCGCACCCCACACCTTTGCGACCATTGGTCAGGAAGGTATCGGAGCGTCGTATATTCCGATTGCAATGCTTGAAGCAGATCACAGTCAAGCTGAAGGAACATACGATTTCACGAAAGTCGTACTCGGCGGTATGGAACTCAGTCAGGCTGCTCTTGATGGCTGTATAGCACTCTTTGACAACCCGGGACGAGCAATTTATTTTGGGTACGGCAGTAGCGAACTGGGTGGCCTCACGCTCTTCCAGGTTGCCAAAGGTACCGCATCGATGGAAGATTTTAAACAGCTACGCCCCGCTCCTGGTGTGCGCTATGAGGTACAAAATGGAGAAACGAACGAAGCAGGCGTACTACAGATTCATGCCCAACTCCCATCGATTTGCCAAGAAATTACTGGGGCAAAGGAGGCCTTTGCCGCCCAGTGGAGTGCTGATGGGATGTGGTTTATGACCGACGACGTGGCGATTGACCACGGTGATACCATTACCCTCTGCGGCCGCACCGATCATATGATAAAAGTAAAGGGACGTTTTCTTGATCTATCACTTTACGAGCAAACAGTACAAACACTTACCGGTCAAGCGGCTAAGCTACTAAACACTGCCGCCGCAGGCGAGGCACAACACTTGGTACTGTTTATTGAGGGTACCGCTGACGCAACACTCTCGGAGCGAGTAGAGAAACAAGTTGTTGAGACATTTGGCGCATACGCCAAACCCCACGATGTACAGTACGTACCCGAATTTCCACGCACCGTCTCACATAAGGTGCAGGCTGCTGAATTAACAAAATATTATGCAGCTACCAAGGAGTAAATACGAGCGCTGGCAGAGTATCGATTTACTGAAAGGTGTTGGGGTGGTAGCAATGGTTACCATCCATTGTGTAACTTGGTGGTATATCTATCCAACGTTCCGTCTACCGGCAGAAAGTGAGGAGCTATTTATCCTTGGCTTTCTCGCACTCGGGGCGTTTGTATTATTTTTACCACTCACTGGTGGTGTGGCATTGTGGTATATGGCTCGGCGAGCATACAACCAACAAACCAAAAACTACCAAGTGGTAAAGAGCGGTTTTGCGACCACGATGTTATTTCGGGGAGTGATGTTGGCTGTTTTAGGGATAGTAATGAATATCGTGGCGTGGGGTTGGGAATCGGCGTGGTTGTGGAATGTGCTACAATTTTATGCGCTGGCGCTGATTTGCATCACTGTCGTGTTGGGCATTAGTGGTTTGCGCGGTGTTTGGGCGTTGGGCATACTCTCGTTTGTGGCAGCGTGGTATAGCGAGGTACTACAATCACTCTTTTCACCAACCTGGCTGAGTAGTATTTTGATTGGTAATCCGTCTGATTTACATATATGGCCACTTGTACCCTGGCTGTTTACTATTATTCTTGGGTTTGCCGTAGCTGAGTGGTATCAGCGAGCAAAACACCTTCGACAAACTAGACAACTCTTACTAGGCTGGTTTATCGCAGGTATGACCGTTTTCCTTGTCTCACTACTGCTGTTGATTCCTAATGGGCCGCAGTTGCAACTACAATTTTCGACTATTTGGGATTTCTCAGACCAGCCACCGATGTTCCTAATCATGGCTATGGTAAGTGCCTTTTTTATTTTTTTGCCAGTTATCGAAGTGGTCCGTGAATGTCTTTTTTCTGTTTTTAAAACGTCATTAGAATCAATCGGGCGAGCAGTGCTACCTATTTATCTACTGCACATGCCCAGTAGCTTTTGGTACTTTACCGAGTTAACAACTGACATGACTGAGCCAAGTTGGCTCCTGTTAGGGTTGAGCATACAGTACGGTCTGATAGCAATCGTGTCACTGCTTTGGTTGCAGCGCGGCCAAGCCATTTTATATGGGAAACGATTGGTGCGCAGGCTAACTACCAAAGTGTAAAGTGTGGTGCGGTCTGGCCAAATCAGTACATGACGCGAGATGATAAAAATCATGAAGGGAGATAAAACTCCTGCATTTCAAAAATTACGCCGGCTGGGGTGGCGCCACGCGGCCGGAGAACCAGTTCTACGGCAACCAAGTGGCTGAGCGTAAAGA
>CAZZPW010000048.1:0-3464 GCA_964655825.1 uncultured Candidatus Saccharibacteria bacterium | reverse complement strand
ATAGCCAAAAGGTGTACTGCTCCAGTAGGGAGGCCAGCTATTTAGTTAAAAATAGCGACAACCTGAACAGCTTCTGTGTGAAGTCCTAGACCAGTTGTTGATTGGGGCATGTTTGGCTACTTCCTCTCCCAATCTTTAATAATGAGGGTATCGCCGCGTTTGATGATGGTGACCTTCTGCTTTTCGCGCCACTTAAGCTCGCGCACGAGCTTCTCACCCAGATTAGATACCCAAACTGTTGCGTAATAGTAATTCCTACCTGTCTTTCCTCTTAGCATTAAAAAACCGGGCACAGTGAGACTGTGCCCGGGTATTTCGTTCTACTCGTCGAGTCGCGACATCAGCGACTCGTAGGATTCCTGCCAAACAGCGTAGAGTAGCGGAGTTTGCAGCTCAACACCATCAGGCAGCTCTTCACGCAGTGCAGAGAGTCGTTCCAGGTCTTCGACGTCACGCGCCGAAAGTTCTTCGACATAACGCTCCAACATATGAACGACCCGACCAATTTCGACATGGGTGCCGTCGAAATTGAAGCTGGCGTTACCGCCAGTTTCATCGTCGAGAAATCCGAGGTACAGCGCCGCATACATGGCACTCATCCTCTGGTGGTATCTCTGCGACATAGCAAGGTCGATTTCCATTACCCGAGCTTGGGTAATGGTACCCTGGAGCTGTTGCACCGTCTCGGAGGTGATTACCTCCTGACGTGGAAACAATTCCAGGTCATCTGCGTTAGCAGTGGTTGCAGTAAGCCCCAGTACGAAACTGAAGCCGGTGAACAGGCTCATTACGAGCGACTTGGGTGCTTGGGGGATTGGACCACTCCATAGCTAGCTGTCGGCACGGAATGTAACGACTTCAGCAAATCTTATAGCACATAGAAAATTATTGTCAATAAATTTTAAGTGAAGCTACTTTTAATGACCTCTTTCTGTGTATTGACTTAAATTATATTTTGTGTTAGTATTAGTGTGCTATTGCATGAGCTTTAGCTAAACAGTCAATGTTGCTGGAAGATCCGGAGCATTGCAAACCAAGGAGACCCAAAGATGGGGACCAAAACGAATCGCAAAATTTCGGCAGCCGCCGAAAAGTACCTTTCCATGGATGCAGCCGCAGCGAAACTATTCGCAGCTGCCGTTATCGATAACGTGGATGCTCTCGGCATCAACGTCAATCGATTGAGCAACTGCTACGAATCGCTTAGGCGTTCCACCGATGCTGTTCTCGAACTTTACTTCGAAGGGCGCTGGAAAGAGGGCAACAAAGAAGCAGACCGCTTCGCCCTCGTCTATGTGTTTGCTGACGGCAAATGTTCCATCGCCAAATCGGAACTGCGGTCATATTACAAGAGTGATCCCAGATGGGATTCGGGCTCTTGTGGCAGCACTCCTAACGATGAATTGTTGGAAGAGTTCGAAGCAGAAATTCGTGCGCCATCTGACCCCTTTGATGAAATGTTCGACGAATATTTCGACGAGGAGTTCGAGTACGAAGGTGAAAGCGATGACTAAAAAAACAGTTATCGAGGCTGAGCCCGGACGCGCGTTGGTCTACACCCAGCATGCCCTGGTTACAGCAGCCAAAGGCCAGCGAACCTACTTCGTTCCCTTCCGGGAGAATACCGACGAATACCTTCATCGTGAACTCGACCAGTACGGTATTGCGTTGGTTAAAAAACTTGCTGAAATCCCTGGCGTTATGCGCATTGGGGTCGGCACCTACTTCTTCGTACTGAATTTCAGCCCAGCGTTTGAATGGGAAGAAATTCGTCCACATGTGGACGATGCCACGAAGGAGATTCTCGGCTATAGCTCAGCTTAACCGAGAGCAAACTCGCTTTAGAACCCCGCGAGTATAAACAATGGGGTTCTTTTTTTATAGATAAACTAGTTAATCTACAACTAGTATAAGAAATTCTTAGAATTGCTTTTTAAGCTACTGTTTCCTACCCCTCCCAATCTTTAATGATGAGCGTATCGCCGCGTTTGGTGATAGTGAACTTCTGCTTCTTACGCCACTTGAGCTCGCGCACGAGCTCAATCGGGAGCGTGACCGCCATGGTGTGCCCGCGCTCGACGCGGAATAATTTGCGAATGCCCTTCTCTTCTCGTTTTCGTCGTGCCATATCCCCCATCGTAGCATGCCTAAAACAGCTCTAGAGATATACTGCGTAAAAATAACAGAATGCTTTATTACTATTGACTATACCTACCCGGTAGGTATAATACATACATCACGACGAAAAGGGGCCCAAACGGTTAACTACCTAAGGCCCCCTTTTCTTTTGGCAATCTTCTGACGGATATCATCCTTACTTAAATCATCGAAATATTTTCTGGTGATAGATTTATACAGAGAAGAGGCATACCTTTGCTTTGGAAATAACACCTTCTCCAATGTATCTTCTTCAATCAGAAAATCTACGAGCATTTTGTAATCACCGTCTCCTGACACTAAAACAATCTTTTCAAACGACTCTTTTCGATGGAGACGTTTCATGATGGAGAAGATAATGTCACAGTCTACGTTACCTTTCTTGGTTCCGAGCATGGTTGAACTGTGCTCTCTGAACACCAAAATAAACCCGGCGCTCTGGATTTCTTCATACAAATTTTCGTAGGTGTCCCCATCTTGTACTACACCAAGATAGTAGTAGGCTCGGTCTACGTTATATTTTTTCTTGAGATAGATTCAGAACCGGGTCAGATCAACCTGCCATTCTGGATCACGCTTGGTGGTGCCCATGTGTAAATTTTGTCCGTCGACGTAGGCGAGATTACCCATTGCCATAGTATACCAAAGTAAAGGCGGCGGCCTGCGGCCACCGCCTCTCCGCAAACAACGACACAAGTCTTCTTGAATACATCTCTAGAGATAACTCTAGAGATGTTTTAGCACTACTGGAAATGGCGAGCCGGTGTATTGACGCGGTACTATTTTCGACATAGTGTACTCACAGCAACAATTTGGCGAGGACACCATAATGCGTATCAAAGACCTGCTGGCGATGATTGAGGAACACGACCTCGATATCAGTCGCCACGACATCTTGTTCGAGACCGACAACGGAACCTTCGAACACTTCGAGATCGTACTGGGTACCCACGAATACCCCGATGGTAGTGTGACTACCGTCGACGAGGCGTGCCAACCAGACCCACCCCGCGTGCTATCTCGGCCAGTGCTCGTGATCCGAGAATCCACCCTGTCGAAACCCCGTCGTCCGGTAACGTGCTCGGAGACAAAACAACCCTCATAAGCCAATGTACACAACCAAAACCAGCACGCCGGGCGCACAGCGCCCGGCTTTTTGTATCCCTACCGAGTACATCTCGACGGCGGCCTGCGGCCGCCGCCCGTCGCAAACAACGGCGCTTTGAAGTGCCTCAAAAATCTCTAGAGATACCTCTAGAGATTCATATCAACTAGTAGTAACTTTTGAAATTCAAAAGGCTGCTGAC
>CAZZPW010000047.1:0-4031 GCA_964655825.1 uncultured Candidatus Saccharibacteria bacterium | reverse complement strand
GCGGACTCCAAACCCGCCGTTCTCCGTTCAAGTCGGAGTGGGCCCGCTCGAGTAAGTAAGAAACCACTGATACGAATGTATCAGTGGTTTCTTGTTTAGCACCTGAACTGCTTCAGGTGCGTACTCGAGCGGGAGCCGCAGACATGTTTCTGGCTCATTCCCAGAGCCAGAAACAGTCGAGGCGGGGTCGAGAGTACTTAGTGCTCACAACTAGCGAAGCTAGTGAGAACACTTAGTAACTCGTGACCGCACGCGGGCCTAATCGCAATGGAAAATACCCAGCGTTTACTATGTATTTTCTTTTACCCCAAGTTGTGTTTCAGAACTGTTATACTTTCCGAATGGAAAACTTGCCAAGCGGAAGCGCACAAGCGATAGAACATCTTACTTCACTTCGAGATATCTACACACCCTTAATTGATGAATACGTCGACAGAATTTCAAGTGGAGAAAACATTAATGTACAAGAGTCATACATGGTGAAACGTGATGAATATATTAGGGAGATGATAGATGTTGCTATGTCAACAAGATGGCATATCTATCCTCATTTAAGCGACAGCGAATTATGGGAAATGCTGATCACCTATGCAGATGATATTGGAGTGTTGAACAGCAAATTATATGATCAGTATCTATTGGCGTTTGATGGTGAAGGATCCCCGCTGACGCTTGAAGAGTATGTGTCAAATTCAGACGAATACGAGCTCATGGCAGAAAATTTTGATACTGCTAAGCAATTACGTTCAAGGTTAGCTCTCACAAACGATGAAGATGTCGACGGTGAAATAATAGAGAACTTTGCCAGAGGAATTGTGTTTACTGCTAGAAATAAGCGAGGTCCAGACGAAACTGACTATGCATTAGAGCAGCATTTGCAAGCAGGTGAATTTGAGCAATATCTAATATCTAAATTTCGAAGAGAAGTTGAGAGTAGGTTGAGTGATGAAGTTTCTCTTACTATGCTAGAGGGTGAAGAACTTTTGACTCCACTACTTGTCTTGCCTGTAAGTGAATACGGAGCTGACTACACAGCTTCTCTCGCACAAGCTGCGCAGAGGTTGTTGGCTCAGGTCAATGTGATAGCCGACGAAATTGAATCCGCTGGGAAAAACTATGCTAAAACCCTAGATAAAACAGCCAGGGGTTCTCAAAAAGAGGACGGGCAATCTGATGTGGTGACCATAAAAAAGGCTTTTTCAGAGGGTGTCATTTCACTTATTCAATCCTTGGCATTGGCAACAGCAGAAAAGCAAGTTGGATACGAAACTGGAGAATCATTACTGAATGCAGTACTTCAAAATGACATACCAAACAAAATTGCATATCAAATACCACCAGGGTTTTTGGGTCCGACAGTGTTGGCGGGCAAGTACATCCCTGGTCTTATAGAGTTGAATGATGGCAAATTGGATTTGTCAGAGGAAGTTATAGCAATCGCAACCCAAGTGAAGAAAAGTTTCCGTTCGGCTGATACCGAAGATTCGTTACAGATTGCTGAACGTCCAGAACTAGTAAGTGTTGGGCGAGGTTGTCCAGTTTCTTATAAAGCTAAAGGTGTTCCAGCGTCAGGCATAAGTCAGCTCAATAAAGCATTTAAAAAAGTCTACAAATAGCAAGATTTTACCCTAAGTTGCGGTGCATATCACACCTTGTTTTCATGACCACATAGCATCACTTAGTTTAATTAATAACTCGACTCCCCGCCGACTTCCCGCCAAAGTCAGGATAAAGAGCTAGTGGGCGGCTCTTTTTTTACACAACCAATTCTTGCAACAACTGAATACCACTTTGATATGTTCCCTCTCCTTATACAGTTCTGCCAGCCACGTTACATTGCATATCTTGATGTATAAGCGTTATCACATCACCACAAGGGCGCTCTCTACGGCAAAAACTGGCAATCCATATGCGTTGCTTCAATGGCACAGCGAGTATTGCCTTGTTGGTAGACCGGAGTGCCGTCGGACCATGAGCCGGCAGAGGCAAAGTTACTACGCACATGGTTGACTAGAGCCGGATTATCTCTCGTTCGTAAATCTAGTTTATACCCTTCGTAGTGACTGTAGGTACCCTGGGCATGGCTGGTGCCGTCCGTGGCCGAAGTCACCAACACATTACAGTTACACGCTTGGTTTAAAGCAGCAATCCTATCCACGACATGCGGCTGCAGCCCTTCGTAGCTCACACTACTGCGCGCCTGAATACCCCGTGCCTCGAGCAGGGCGCGGGCTTCTGCATCGCTCAGCCGCTCACCACCAACATCTCCTCGGTCACCCACAAAGTCGCCTAATCCACTGCCAGGCACGATAGCGGTGATTTCATCGCCACCTCGCTCTGCCTCTGGTGCGAACATACTGCCACATTCATTAACTTCAAACGTGCCCCAGACATTCATACCTTGCCCGGTCAGGCCACGTAAGATGGTGTCGATAATAAGCCACGATGCCAACATCAATAAAAAGCCAATCAGTACGTAGGCAAAGCGTTGTTTCGCCCAGGTCGCAGCCTCAGTATTGCCCGCTGAGGTAACCAGACGAAAGCCTGCCACTACAAACACAATCACTGCCACCACTGTCAAAAACCCAAATAACCAAAACACAATACCGTTAATCATGGCGGCTAAC
The DNA here is from genome assembly GCA_964655825.1 of uncultured Candidatus Saccharibacteria bacterium. GTDB lineage: Bacteria > Patescibacteriota > Minisyncoccia > Phycocordibacterales > UBA918 > OLB19. The sequence continues at coordinate 1,404 of CAZZPW010000047.1, read as the reverse complement.
GCACAAAAGTCGCAGTCGAGGCCACTGCAGGTAACCAATTGGGCCGACTGATTATTAAGGGCTTCGCCGTAGACACTCGCCAACGAACCTTGCTGTGCAAACAACACTGCCGGCAAAAGCAGGGCGGCACCAACGAAACTCGCTATCAATATAAAACGCATACTGTTATTCTAACCTAACCGCGTCGGGGCAAAACGGCAAACCAAGTGCCCTGTCGGCCAACGCCGGATTCACTGCCACCGGCACCCCAACACGAACATCGAGGGCGCACAACTCAGCTTCGCTGGCCCCGAGTCGGTCTTGGAGGGCGCGCGCGAGCGCCTGGCGACTTGCAGCCAACGGCTCCTGGAGTATGGCCGCTCGATAGCTATCATCAAACGCGTAATACGTCACCACGAATGGCTGTTCGCGGGTGAGGTTCTCGCCAAACAGTGCGTAGACGCCCTCGCTCAACTCGACCGTCTCGGGGTGTCGCAGCGCATCGTGTATGGCGCCATTCTCGTCTCTACCAGGAATAACCGGTTGCTCAGCTGCTGAATCCGCCGGTGCTATGGTGCCGTCTGGTAATGACGTGGGGCTAAAGCCCGTTGGGACGGCCGGCGTCGGTCGCCACGATACAACCAACCAAGTAATCAGGGCAGCGGTGAGCAAAAGTCCGATCAGTAGTGGTTTACCTGGCATACTCAAACTATTGTATCACCCACAACCATTATTAGAGTAGGCCGACCAAATGCCCCACCCGTCGCGCGCTTGCAGCCGAGCTGCGTTCTGTAGCGTACACTCTGGGTTGTATAACGCCTGGCGACACTGATCATACAAATCACGGTTAACAATCCGGGCGTCGTAATCGGTGCCGCTAAATGCAGCCGGGCAGTCAAGTAGATTGCTGCTCGCACCGTTTCCGGCACAACCCTCAATTTGATGGACGGTGATGTTGATTTGGAAGGTACCAAACGAAAACGGTTCGCCCGTACTAATAAAATCGGTAGTACTGTTGAGGTTTGCGCCGCAAGTGCTCTCTCCGTAGGCGACACACTGCGCCACCGTTGTCTGATTACCGAAGTAGCTATCGAGATTATCAAAATTACATACGCCTCGGTTCTGACCGACATCCCCCAAGGTAAAGGCGGCGTTTTGAGCGCCACCAATTTGTGATTCGGGAGCAAACTCTCCCACTGGTTGAATTGGGTACAAACACTGCACCCGCTGCCAGCCTAAGGCTGGGCTGTCGCCCGGCAAGAGAATACCCAAACCCGTGTTGATAATTAAAAACGCGGCCAAAATAATGACGTACCCAATCAACGTATTTACAATCGTCTCTTTAGCCCCCTGTTTGGCACTGACGTTCCCGGCCGACACCACCAACTTAAAGCCGCCGAAAATAATGAGGAGTGTCGCCGCAAT
>CAZZPW010000046.1:1508-4585 GCA_964655825.1 uncultured Candidatus Saccharibacteria bacterium | reverse complement strand
CATCGTCTGCGAGTGCATCGAGTGCGGCTTGCGTACACCAGGCACACCGCACCTCAGCCGCTCGACCAGGTAATCCGCCAAGCGTCAGTGACACACCAAGTGCCAACCATACTGTCCGAAAAAACATGAACTTCCCTCCAGGAAACGATATCTAGCTGTACGCTACCATATACTGGTAAGAAATGGTACTGAGCAACGTCATAACGGCGGGCAACACAAACAACGCTCTTTTATGTGTGCGTGGGGACGCACACCCAACTGAAGGAAGACTGATGTTACATCAATACCTACGGCGATACAGTCTGGTTGGTACCATTGTGGTGCTAGCGGGTTGCGTCGAATCAAGTGAGGATGTAATCGCCTCGACCAGCAACCCAACTGACGAGGATGCATACGTTCGCGAACTGGTCAATGAGATTATTGGCCCGGACCCGCTCCTGCCGATTATCTTTGCGTGTGAGACCACCGGCACGCCACACCGAATCCGTCACCGCAATGAAGATGGAGGGCTTCTGAAGAATCCTACTTCGAGTGCCAGTGGCTACGCTCAGGTACTCCTGCAGTTTCATGGCGATTGGATTGCCGAGACTGGTCTCAATATGCAAGATGATCGCGAGTACACCGAATTTGTCCGTATTCTCTTCTAGCGCCAAGGATATAACGCCTGGTACCCATCGGAGCACTGCTGGGGACCGTATCGCAATCGTGTCTTGGCCACGAACTAATCCGCTACCATCAGCAAAGGGGCGGCCGCTAACGCGGCCGCCCTTTTTCATTTATGACACCGGCACAATCCTAATGTACCGTTGCTTCCACGCCGGGAGGAATTTTTCTATGGAAATCTCGCCGACCCCGGTTGGCTCGGCTGGGTCGCTGTAGTAGACGGTTGTCTCATCGACACCCGTCACGACTACGAGGTGCGGAATCGGGTTAGTCGGCTCAAAGGTGTAGTGCACCGACACCAGCACCGGCGCCTCAGCTACTACCGCGGCCAACTCAGCAAGTGCTGTCGATGGGCGCAGGTGTGCCAGACTGTGACTACCGCCCGTGAGACCATACGGTCGTGCGAGGTCGATGAGGCCAGCATGCGTCCACCCCGCCTGCGGCAAGAACGCGCCGGCCGCGCGGCCTTTTGCTAAAAGCGCTTCGACGTCCATCGGCTCATTCGTGTGGTAGCCAATCACCATCGCAATACTGGCAATGCCGCACCCTACCTTTTGCCAGGTTGGGTCACTAATATCGTAAAACTGAGAGTAAAAGGGTACCGGATGGTACGACACCGACGCCGCCTCGGGAGCAACTGGTGCTGGCGGCACTAGTAGTGCTGCCGAGGGTGCTGCTACCTCTGGTACGGAGGTACGGTTTTCGCTTGGGACGGCGTAGGTAACGACCGCCGGGGGGATGGTAGCCGCGAATGCGACCGCCACGAGGACGAGCGCAAGGTATGTCACGCTGGTTAGTTGAATGTGCAAAACGTGACTATCATACCCTGAGGAGGTATCTTGACACCAGCAAATCTATATCGCGCTATAGATTAGCGAACAATAACCGGTGTACCCAGTGGTGCCCACTGATAGAGGTCGTACGCCGCCGCCGGTGGCAGGTTGACGCAGCCGTGCGAGTACCGGCTCCCAAAGCTGGTGTGCCAGTAGGTACCATGAATGACGGCACCGCCGTGCGTAAAATAGAGGTTCCACGGGACTCCGGGCATATCGTAGACCTGGTCTGAGGGCAAACTCGGGAGCGGCCCCTGCATGTACCGACTGGGAGTCTTTTGAAAAATCGTAAACGTCCCCCGCGGGGTCGGCGTCAGCGGCAACCCGGTTGAGATGGCAATATCCATCACCAGCTCGTCACTCTCATACGCTCGTAGGCGCTGGTCGGCGCACGACACCTCAATCCGCTTGTCGGTTTTGTCGGCTGTCTGTTCCCAGAGTGTTTGTGGCCCTTCGTCGAAGAGTACCGCAACGTAATCCCCCGCTACCCACCAGTCACTCGTCACCCGCTCGGGGTAACGCAAAAATTCATCAAAGATAACGTTGTGCCAGACCCGACCATCAACCACCTGCGACTCCCCCACCTCCAGGACAATACTGTTCCGCAGCCGCGCCACCACTGGGTAGCTCGTACTCGGGCCGCTCCGCGCCACCACACACTCTCCCGTGTAGTCGGAGCGACAACTGTCAATCACCTCGAGATAGGTGCGCATTCCCGCGGGAGCTGCGAGCGAACTCGTGGCGGTGCGTGGCGTGGTCGTCGACGAACGGCTCGCTGTTACCGGTGTGGTACTGGGGCGCAGTGGCGTGCTCGTACTGGGTTGCGGCTCCTCCTCACCCTCCTCGGACACGATTACGACCGGTGCGCCAGCGCTTTGGTACCACCAGTACGCGCCGGCCACCCCGAGCGAGAGCAGCGCCACGGCCAATCCTCGTTCGAAGGCATGATGAATTCGTCGTTTTTGTACACGTGTGCGCATAGCTGCAGTATATTCTTATTTTTTTCGCTGTCACGGTTTTTCCGCAGGCGGTCAAAGCTTGACGATAGTCATCCTTGTAGTATGGTGCAACGAGCTTTCTGTTCACTGAGAGGGAGATCACACTGTGTCCACCCGTCTACTCATCATTTGCCTTACCGGTACAGTTACGCTCAGCTTTGTGGTGGGTACATCCACACTTGAGGCAACTGACATACCGACACTGGCAACCTGGCTTGATATAAGCACATTTGAGCTGCTCTTTCTCTGCACGTGCGTGTGTGTGGCGGCTTACATGCAGTGGCTCACGCATCCACTCAGCGCTACAGCCGATTTGGTTGCTACCGCTATCATTACAGTTGCACTCAATTTCAATCTGGGAATACTTTGCGCGGCGGCGTACACTGAGCAATGGTGGTGGTTCTGCCTCCTCTATTGCCTCGCTGCAATTCTCAATGCCGTCAGTCTACCTGCACTGGTAACCGCGCACGAGAAACCGCAGTATCGCCTGTAACGATGGTGTTCCTTCTCTACTCCTCTCGCTACCGCCTCGGCGGTAGCGTTTTAATTATGTATCTCACCCGACCTAAACTGCACCTACCGC
>CAZZPW010000046.1:0-1408 GCA_964655825.1 uncultured Candidatus Saccharibacteria bacterium | reverse complement strand
GGGTGAGAGGCGTATGCTCTCGCGGTCGTACTCACTATTTGTGCGACGTAGAGGAAACCAAAAGACGAAAGAGGTACAGAAATGGCCAATACGAGGCTTACCCAACCGACCATTCAACCACGAGCAATCACCGAATTGCTCAGTCAGACGCGGGTCGGTACCGGGCAGTTCTTTTCTATGGTGCGTGCGCGCATCAGTCAGGCGCATCTGGGAATTCAAGTGCGTCGCTTCGGCTCGCGCGAAGCGTACGAGCTGGAGAACACAATGCGTGATTTCCGTCGGAAGCGTCGCTGTGTTTGTGGCACCGATATGTGCGCGACTTGCAGAGCACAAGCGCGCGACATTTTCGGCGACTACTTCTAGGCTCATCGCCTGACGACTATAACGACCGAGGGTTACACCTTCGGTCGTTTTTCAATATTGCTTAGGCCGTTCATTAGTCGTTACAACACCTAGATGAGTACCTCTATATCGGCGTCAGCACGAAGACGTTCTAATACCTGCGCGAGTGCAGCTTGTTGTTTTTGCTGGGTAAGCTGCGCTTCAATCTGTGTCTGCACATCAGCAAAAGCTGGGACGTCCTCGCCCGCACTCGCTACGGCTTGCTCGTAGAATACTCGCGCTTCTGCTTCGGTTACCGGCTCAATAGCAGCAAATGCGTCGGTACGGGAAAGATATTGGTCAATGATTAATTGCGACTCGATATCATCGCGCAATGCAGCCCGGTCTAAGTCGGCTGCCGCGAGCTGGCTCGTAAAACTTTCTTCGTCAGGAAACTGCGCGCGAATAGATTCAAACTGGGAGTCGATAGCTGCCGCATCGACGGTTACCGCTGCCGCAGCCGCAGCCTGTGCCAACACTTCATTATTAATCGAGCGCTGAAGGGCTTGAGTGAGTACCTGCTCAGCCAGCGCGGGGTCTGTCGTATCGGCACCTTGCTGGGCAAAGGCCGCAGCTGTCGCGGCGATATTCTCTTCGAGCGTGACGTTGCTGATAGCCACACCGTTAACAACCGCTACCTGCGCGGGTAGCTCCCCACCGGTAGCCGGTTCGGCAGTGTCTTCCGTATCGCTCGCACCAATTGCTTCCAGCTCAGCCAGGTCACTACTATCACTACTACTCATCGTAGATGTACCACTGGTAAACCAGTAGAGTGCACCCGCGCCCAATACAACAACTACAAGTACGCCCACAATTACAGCTGGGTGTAGGGTTGTTGCGTTAGGCGCGTCTTGAGTCTGATTAGGTTCAGTCATAGAGAGGGTCTGTTTAGAAAATTCATTAGTAGACTTCGCACTCGTCACGGTACCACGCGAGGCAACGTGCGTCACCCCACCACTCAACAGGCACTACCACAAATGGTCTAGGAGTCCCCTAGACCATTTGTGGTAGTCAGCTCAACGCAGAC
>CAZZPW010000045.1:0-4706 GCA_964655825.1 uncultured Candidatus Saccharibacteria bacterium | reverse complement strand
AGAACTCGACATCTTCCGGGTCGGAGGCATTAGTCGAGGTCGCGCCAAGGTACGTGAGTTCGAGGCCGTTATACGTACCCTGCCCACCAAAGATAGTTTCGTTCCCCCGCGGGATGGTGCTCGAGCCAGCGGTGCTGTAGTCGCCAAGGATGGTGAGCGAAGTGGAGGCGGTAAAGTCGGCACCCGCGGCAACCGTAAGGTCGGTGAAGGTCATCGTGCTCTCGGTACTACTCGCCGTTCCCTGTATCTCGACAAAGCCGTGGTTGCCCGAACCGTCGAGTGCAGTGGTGCCGGTGAGAGTGACGAGGCCAGCGTACGGCCCAGCTGCAGAACCGTTGACAACATAATTGTTGTCAACTTCGGTTTCTGCAGCTGGGCTCACCGTCGCGGTATCACCAATCGTGAAGTCGTAGAGGCTACTGGTGGCAGCGAAGGTGCCAGCAAAGAGCTGCTCGTCGTCGAGCGCGAACTGACTAATCGTTCGCTCAGTATTAAACTCAGAGACGTACAGGCGGCTTCCAGCAGCATCAAAATCGAATGACTGCGGCTCGCTTCCATACTCACTTACATCAAGGAGAGCACCGTCAAAACTGGCCGTCGTGATGTCCCAGGCAGTCGCCAGTGGGTAGCCGAAAATTTGACCACCATCCTCAAGACCATACATATACGACCCATCTGAAGCAAACCGGAGCGAAATCAAGTCTAATGTCGTTACTGTTGAGGTGGCAGCAAGATAACTGACTGTTGTTACATCAAACGGCGTAGTTAGCTCATACATATAAATCTCGTTGGCAAACCGGTCACTAATATATAAGCGAGAACCATCAGAAGACATACCCATACCCCACAGGTCACTACCGGTGATATTAGTCAGTGAAGAAGAGGCAATAAATACAGTACTGGTGATATCCCACGGCGTTTGCATTTCGTACTCAACGATTTCTCCTAGACTTCTAGCAGCAATAAAGATGTGGGTGCCGTCGTCGCTTATATAGAAATCTTGTGCTAGCCCACCGGTCGGGGTGCTTGAGGAGTTGATTTCAGTAGCGCTCAAAATAGTACCCGGCACAGAGAGATCATACTCATTGATTGTGCCGCCTCCAACGGAGCGTAATTGGTAGAGCTTGGTGTCATTTTTCTTAATCATAGTACCCGTCACTCCACTGTCACCAGTATCAAACGTTGCCTCGTGACGCGCACTACTGATATCAAACGCTGTTGCATCCGCCACCACTTCCCCGCGCTCGGCGTAGAAGGTGCCAAGCTGCTCGAAGTCGCCGTCGATAACGAGGTGCTGGGGCGCAAAGACGCTGGTGCCGCTCGCGATCGTGAGGTCGGCATTAATGGTCGTGGTGCTGGTGGTGGCGGTGAACAGGATGTCGTTGTTGTCAGGGCTGTCGTTATCGTCGGCATCGAAGAAGTCGGCGTCACTGAGGTACACCGTGTTATCACCGGTGGTCTTCGTGACCAGCACAGTATCAGCAATCAAGTCGGCGTTAATCGTGCCGCCACTGGTGCCATTGACGCCGTAGGTGAGCGTGGTGGCGGTGCTGCTACTGGTCGTCGCGTTCTCGTCGACGAAGAGTGTGATCGGCGTGTTGGCACCAAAGCCAGCGTCGGCGTAGACACTATCATAACTGACAGTCATAAACACAAACCTACCGGCACCATAGACTCCGTCTGTCCACGCGGTACTTGAAGCTGCTTCAGGAACGGTCAGCGCAGTCCATTCCTCGGCATCTACTGAAGAGTAAAGTGTGGCGTTTACGTCATCCTGATTATCATCCGCACCAACAAATATACCGTTGCCGTACGTAATACTCCGTACCTCTGGTGTTATTGAATAGCCGTTACCCCAAGTAATACCATCACTAGAAGTGGCAAATTCGTCACCACTCACTGAAAATGCCACAAACATATCATTTCCATACGTAACCCCGACCCACCCATCGTTATCTCCGGCAATACTTACCGTTGTCCAGTTTTCACCATCTTCTGAATAAGCAGCACGGGTATCTCCACTACGTGCCACTGCCACAAAACGGCCGTTGCCATACGTCAACCCTTCCCATACATCATTATCGCCACCGATGCTGGCCGTCGTCCAGGTTTCACCACCGTCATCTGAATACATGGCGCAATCTGGCCCACTTGGGTCGCAGTCTCCGACCGCCACAAAACGGCCGTTGCCATAGGTAATTTTTTCCCATTCATCGTTACCTAAAGCGGTAACGGTAGTCCAATTGATACCGTCATCTGAATACGCTGCTGGGGTTGATTCCCTGCCTACGACCACAAACCGTCCGCTCCCATAGGCTATATCTTGGAATGAGTTAGTGCCCGCTACCACATCGACCGCCGACCAGGTTGCGGCAGTATCGTCTGAGTATCTAATTTCATCAGAATTAAACTCTGTTACTTGCACAAAGCGCCCGTTTCCATAAACGACGTTTGAGTTGGCCACGCTTCCATTATCAGCCGCGACAGTCCACGCCCCAATGGTACTCGTCGCAATGTCGGTAATACTAAAGCTGCCGTCGGCGGCTGTGGTGGTGCTGTGCAAGCTAGGCGTGCTGGTGCCGACGGCAGCGGTAATGGTCGCTCCAGCCCCCAGGGCGGTGAGGCCATCATTGGCGTAGAGCGTACCGGTCAGGGTGACACCCACACTGCCACTTTCAGCCGCAGGTTCACCATTCATAAACATAATAAAGAGGGCACCTTCGTTATTGTCGCCACTGACGGTCGCTTCGGCGCCGTTAGCACCGACGGCGAGGTCGGTGACACCGTCGCCGTTGAGGTCGCCAATATTAGCCACACTAACACCAAAACCATCGCCAGCAACTAAGCCCGTCGGCCCGCCGTTCTCGCCGTCGGAAATCTTGAGGGTGCTGGAGGCCGAGCCGGAGGCGTGCATAAAGAGAATATATACCGCACCTTCGTTGGTGGTTGAGGCTTGGCCGGTGGCCTCATCGTCACGAGCACCGACGGCGAGGTCGACGATGCCATCACCGTTGAGGTCGCCAACGGTAGTGACGCTAGCGCCAAACTGATCACCAGCTTCGAGGGACGGCCCGCCGTTTTCTCCATCAGAGATCTTGACCGTACTCGAAGCCGAGCCCGAGGCGTGCATAAAGAGGATAAAGAGTGCTCCTTCCTCGCTGTCACCACCGCTCGTGGCCTCGTCTTGCTCCGCACCCACGGCCAGGTCGGTCACACCGTCGCCGTTGAGGTCGCCAATACTGGTGACGCTGAAGCCGAATTCGTCGGCAGCTTCGAGGGACGGGCCTCCGTTTTCATTATCAGAAATTTTAACGGTTGAGGAAGCTGAGCCCGAGGCGTGCATAAAGAGGATAAAGAGTGCTCCTTCAGCACTATTGCCACCACTAGTCGCTTCGTCTGCAAACGCGCCAACGGCGAGGTCAATCACACCGTCGCCGTTTAAGTCGCCGATGTTCGCAACGCTATGACCAAAACGGTCGAAGCCACCCAAGCCGACAGGCCCACCGTTTTCGTTGTCAGAAATCTTCACCGTGCTGGAAGCCGAGCCCGAGGCGTGCATAAAGAGTATGTAAAGGGCACCCTCAGCGTCGGCTCCGCCACTGGTCGCTTCGTCGTTGCGGGCGCCGACGGCCAGGTCGGTGACGCCATCACCGTTGAGGTCGCCAACGGTAGCGACCCCGCTCCCGAACCGATCGCCGGCATCAAGAGTGGGGCCGCCATTCTCACCGTCGGAGATTTTCACCGTGCTGGAGGCAGTACCATCGGCGTTCATAAAGAGAATAAAGAGTGCTCCTTCTTGGCTGTCGCCACTACTGGTGGCTTCATCTTCATACGCGCCGACCGCCAGGTCGGTCACGCCATCGCCGTTGAGGTCGCCGATGTTGGTGACGCTATACCCAAATTCGTCAAAGCTTTCTAAGCCACTTGGCCCCCCGTTTTCACTATCGGAGATTTTGACGGTGCTCGAGACGCTGCCAATAACAACTTCTTCAGAGACGCCCGTCACCCCCGTACCAAAGACCAGGAGCGAGTTAATCGACTCATGACCCGCGCCTGTCCACGAGAGCGAAGTGGACGCGGTACCCGCCTCGGTTGAGCTCGCAAAGGCGCTCGCGTTGGTGACCGAGCTTAGGTCGGCACTAACGACATCGTCGAGGCCGGAGAAGGCAATACTACCGACGGCGGTATCGTTGCGCCACATTGCGGTCCCCACGAGGAGTTTAGACTCGGCGGGAGTGCTTGCCGTCGCACCGCTATTAAACGGTGAGGCACTGCCCGTGCCGGTGTTGTTCGAGGTGGTAGCCAAGACCGACCACGTTACCGCCTGGTCGGCTTCGAACTCTTGCCCCAGAACGCGCAGCAAGCCACCGTTACTGACGGTTACGGTTGTTGGCTCGCTCGGACCGGCCACCTTCCACCAAATCACATGGGTACGACGAGCGCCGCTATTAAACTGCTCGACGGTCTCAGCCACGATACGCTCCCAGCCGGTGCCTGAGATGGTAAAGTCGGTCGCTAGCTCGCCACTGCGCTCTGAGGCCTGTACCACGAGGAGGTTACCCTCGGTTGGGGTCGACGGAAAGACGACGTCGGCCCCGGTACCAGAGCCACTATCCGACTGCACGCGGGTAAACGAGACGTCGCCGCCCGACGCCGCGTCGACAAAGCTCCAGTTGGTGTTGTTGCCACTGTTGACCGAGGTGGTG
>CAZZPW010000044.1:0-4720 GCA_964655825.1 uncultured Candidatus Saccharibacteria bacterium | reverse complement strand
GGGGATGCCAGGCATCGACGGTTAGCATGCCCATTGTGTGCAGTGTCGCAGTTGGTCGCTGACTGCGTTAAAACAGCGACTATGTTTACGTGCAAAGAATAGCGTAACTAGTCCTTACTTTACTGCTAAGGACTTCGCCTTCGCGACTGCGTAGATCTCACGATCCGCTCGCCAATGCGACGTCACCGTATTTGAGTTCTCATAGGATACGGCTGGTGTAATAACCCTGAGAATATATCCCCTACTGCCGTGTGAGGTAGGTGACGAAATTCTTCACACTCGACCCTGAAGTGTTTCGTTACACTTTTAAGCTTCTGGGTTTAAATCAAAGGTGTAACTACGCACTGTAGAGTCACCTTGGGGTGATAACGCGGACGGGAGTTCGAATCTCCCCATCTCCACCAAATTTAAAAACAAAACGAGTCTCATACAATGAGACTCGTTTTGTTTTATCTATGAGAGATATTGTAAATCAGAACCCACACACCTCTGCACCTTTCTTCGAAGCTGGTTTATCCGCATTGCGCTCGTGCCACGCCATCACATTTGGGTACTCGTTGAGGCCTAAGAACTCCTTCGCTTCGTAGCCCCAGTCGAGACAGCCCACCCACGGGAAGGTTGAAATATCGGCAATTGAGTATTCTCCCACGAGATATTCTTGCCCCTCGAGTTGCTGCTCGAGAACACCGAGGAGTCGCTTCACCTCCTTCGTGTATCGTTCGACCGGATACGGATGGTCACAGTTGTCTTTACCAAATTTATAAAAGTGACCAAACTGTCCGAACATTGGCCCTACACCAGCATTTTGGAAAAAGAGCCACTGAATCGTTTCGCTGCGCTTGGCTGGGTCGCGAGAGAGTAACTGACCCGACTTCTCCGCCAGGTACATCAGAATAGCGCCCGACTCAAACACCCGATGCTCGGCACCATCTGGGCCATCCGGGTCGATAATAGCTGGAATCTTGCTGTTTGGGTTTACCTTCGTTACAAACTCTTCAGTAAACTGCTCACCAGCGCCAATATCGACGCAGTGCGCTTCGTACGGTAGCCCCATTGCTTCTAACGCGATTGATACTTTGCGCCCGTTGGGCGTAGCGACGGTATAGAGTTGGATTGGTTGTATCATAGCTCGAGTCTAGCACACACACCAAAGGTGCAATACAAAGCTTTACCGACAAATGGTCTAGGAGTCCCCTAGACCATTTGCTGATGGGGTTGGTTCTGCTGTGAGTTCGTCGGGGGTTTCTTGTACCATTTCGGTTTCTTTTATTTCTTCTACTTCTTCTACTTCTTCATCCTTTGCGCCAGTCTCCGTTTCCTGTTGGTGTTGGGTGGCGGGAGTACGCTCCTCACTCTCGACCGGCGGCTCGGTATCGGTGGTTTCAGTTGGTTCTGTTAGTTCTGTCTCAGACGCTACTCCGGATGTCGTTGGCTCACTAGTATCGGCTGGTGGTAGTAGTCCTACCGCGTCTACCGACTCACCCGGCTGGGTACCACCCCCACCACCGCGACGATTCTCGCGCTGGTCAGTGGTGGTATCGCGGCCACCGCGACGGTCTTCTGGCTCACGACGAGGTGATTCATCAGGTGTTGTTACCCCTACAAGCTCCATCTCGGTAACAGTAGACTCGTCTCTGGTAGCGTCATCATTGGTAGATTGCTCGCGCTTTACCGGACGGTACTGGTTATCGGCGGTACAGTAGAGGGTGCCAAAGCGCTCGACATGACGCTCCTCAACCACCAGCGTGGTCGTAAACGCACTACCCTTTTCGCACTGGCCATACCAACCAATACGCCAGTCAGCCTTCACAAACCCAGCGGGTACTAACTCTTCAATCGTGTACGTACCAACCGGTAATGGCGTAAAGCTGTCGTGCGGAGCAATCACATCAATCCCGTCTCCGACAATACGGTAAGAGAAGTCGCGTAGTGCATACCCCTCAGCGACACCACTAATGTCTTTGCGAATGTAGAAATCGACGGTTGGTTCGGGTGGAGTGCACCCTCCACCACTACCGGTTGGTGAGCCGCTCACCGCGTGCGTAATGCGCTCAGTATCACCGAAACCACCTATGCCACTTTGGCTCGCATTCCACACAGTATCAAACTGGCACATACCGATTTGACTCGCCCCTGGCGCAAAACGCAGTTCGAGCAACAGCTCTTCGGTGCTCGCCCCAGCTAACGGCCGGTCTTCGGTCATGAGCGCGAGCAGCGGCCCGTTGTAGATAGTGGTGCTACCATTACTGAGCTTTGCCAACACGTCGCCACAGAGTGCACCGGCTGCGCTCTCCGCCTCGAGGGTGTACGTAAAGGGGTGGCTACCCGCATTGCCCGAATACAGCATCGTACTCACGCTCTCGCCAGTACTACACAGTTGCCCGTCGAGCGGTTGACCAGCAACCTCTTGGTCAAGCTGTGTGGCACCAAACACATTCCCCGCCACGCCCTCGGTATCAAAAAAGAAACTGATGGTCGTGGCGCCACTACCTAAAAAGACCAGTAGCATTAGCCCAAAAAACTGAATCCAGACTAACTTCATAAGGCTCGTCGGTTAGCTTTATACGGTCGTAAATCGAGGACCGGCTCGCGACGCACTGTGGGTTGCCGACGCAGCGACTCAACCGACCGTGCTGCAGAAGGGGTCGAGGCTCGCGGCGCGGTTGGCTTGCTCGGCGGCGGGGCACTGGTAGTGCGGGCACGTTTACGGGCGTGGCGATACTTATGAATCTCCCACATAATATTGGCAAACTCATCGAGAATAATGACGATAGCTGGTATTCCCACCAGCAAGGCAAATCCCCATGGCTGGCGGGCAAATTCGATTAGATAGCCGACGTACGGAACCGTCAGGACTACCTCTCCCAACACCCGCGAGATGGGTACGGTACGACTATCTGGGTCTTCGTTAGCATCACCCTGCGTCTGAAAGCGGGTTTGAGTACCCTCCCCGGTCACTCCAATGATACGGTGTGTAATGGGGATGCTATTACGTGTAATCCCTTGGAAGGTAATAACGTCACCTAGTGTGTACGCGGCAGTATTTGCTACCACCACAATCGCTCCCGTGGGGATAGCCGGCTCCATCGAACCCGACTGCACCACCTTCACTTCGTACCCAAAGAGATCTACCTGGGTACCGAGAAATAACAAGGCAAACGCCAATACACCGAATACGATACAGCCGTAGAGGGTATTACCAATGGTTTGTAGGGTAGCAATCATAACGAACACTCAGACGTACAACAGTCTGGCGTGTGCACGCCACGTTATAACGTGGCGTGCACCGTGCCAAACAACAGCACACCAATCGAAGTACCTACTCTATGTCGGGGACGACACAGTTGAGGGCCTGGACCGCATCGAGGTCGTACCCATCGGCTGGATCGTCGAAGTCGTCGATGTTACTGGCGTCGACAATGCGCACATACTGCGCTTCACTCACACCACCAAGGTCGAGCTCGGCGTCACGGGTCACCCCAAAGCCAACTTGCGTCCACGGGCCACCCGGGTTGTCGCCCACGTAGACATCGACTAACTCATCGGGGTAAGCAGTGCCACCGGTGACCTCCCAGAGCTTGAGATCAACCCCTGGCCCGTTCACAACCACGTTGTCGTTGAAGGAGAGTACAATCTCGGCAGCACTATCTTCAGTCGGGAAACCGAGTGAGAAGAACGAGTTTGCTACCACGGGATTGTCGTACGGCGTACCCGTCGACTGTGGCGCACCGAGCGCCAGGTCAGGGTCGCTGCGGTCGCCCGCCACCGCCGTGCCATTCTTGCGCGACCCTTGGTCGCTACTCACAACTTCGTCGGCAAATGTCTCGACCAGCTCACAAGTCGGACGGGGGTCTGCAAAGCACTGGAAGTTCTCGACACCGCGCGCTTGAATAGCCTCGAAGCTCACTACTCCCTGCGCGCTGTCGGTCTGGGTTAGGTTATCGAGCTCGCTCCCGTCGCAGACAATGCCGGACGCGACCGTTGGGTCGAAACCTTGCCCGGCGAGAACGGGCTCGAGCGTCAGCTCACCGAAGCACCAGGCTTTACCGATGTAGTACGTCTCACCAGGCTGCAGTGGTTCCGGCCCAAACAACCCACCGGTGCTATCGGCCAGCACCACATTGAGCTCGAGGTTGGCGAGCGTCTGTGGTTGAAAGAAGATATTTTCGTCATCTTCTAGGACGTTATCGCCATCGTCGGCCCACCAGACGAAGTTAACTTCCTCTTGCAGTTCCCCTTCGCCCGGGCCGCAGGTCGTATCGCCATCACTGGCTTCTGGTTCGTTGCAGTCATTGTCGTCGAAGTCACTCACCGACACCTGCATACACGCCCAGGCCGGGTTAGTGTTAACCTCGAGTCCAATCGTGTCTTCCCCTTCATCATCTGGCTTTAAGTCCAAGAAGTTAAAGAAGAAGTACTCACCGTTAGGACCTGGCCCCTGCTCATCATCGAGATTGGCGAAGCTCCAGCTCGTACCATCGTTGAGCACCCCGTTGTAGTAGCTGGTGTTGTCGATTTGCAAGTCGATTTCACCTGCAGCCAACGTATTTCCCAGCGACACCTCTCGGTCACTCATGAACGCGGTGGTGCCCGTAAGTACCGCAGCCGTTGCGGTAACTACAAGCCCCAGACTGAGTACCATTCGCATCATAGGTATGTACTTAGACTGATAATGTTCACACTATATGTAACGACCAGTAGCCGAGCACAGCTCGGCTAC
>CAZZPW010000043.1:0-4878 GCA_964655825.1 uncultured Candidatus Saccharibacteria bacterium | reverse complement strand
GATAACGCACTACGGGATGGATATCGATAGTATAATGAAGGCAGCTAATCGCTAAGTGAGTATGTATCGCAATCGTTTTCAAACTGGTTTTACGCTCCTCGAATTACTCGTGGTGATTGCGATAATTGGTATTCTTTCGTCGATTGTTATTGTCTCATTGAGTGACTCTCGGGCTGAAGCCCGTAACGCGCAGGTGTTGTCGCAGATGTTGGAATACGAAAAAGCACTTAACTTGTATTTCGCCGAAAATGGGGTTTACCCTGGAGCTCCAACCGAAGCTGCTAGAAGAACTGAGCGATGTTTGGATGCCGCTGGTGGTTGCTGGTCAGGTGCATCTAGTAATGATTTGTATGTACAAAGTGCGCTGGTGCCAGATTACATGGCTGAAGCACCAGGTTTCGTTCAGGGTCCAGTTGGGTCACCTGCGTATAATGGTTGTACTAACAATGATTTTAATGACATTGTTTCTTGCAGTGATACTGAGTTTGCGATGTTCTATTTGCTAGAGGGGCTGAATCAAGAATGTGGTAGAGATCATCTCGAATTTTCTGGTTTTCTAACCAGTGATGGTGACTATACGCTGTGTATTATGAACTTAGGAAACTAATCTTACTAATTTGTATCAAATATAACGTGTGCCCATATACAAAAAGACCGGCGCGAAGCGCCGGTCTTTTTGTATTGTCTCGTTAGATTACCTTACACTTTTTGCGCTTTGTACTCCTCAGGTGCGCTGGCTAAGAATTCGCATAGTTTCTCTCGTGTCAGCAAGCCAGCTTGGGCACCAATGTGCTGTACGACGCTCATCGAGTTAATGGGACCCCACGAGAGGGCTTCAGCTGGTGAGAGGCCAAGGGCGATGGCAGCAGTGAAGGTGCTCGAGAAGCTATCGCCTGCGCCAGTACGGTCAACTGGTGGGGCTGGGTCGGGGTACATCGGCATGTGCCAGGCTTGGTCGTCCTCGTCGACGACGAAGGCACCGGCTGGCCCGTCGGTAATAACGGGCATATTGGGGCCAAGCTGCTTAAACTCACGGATGAGGGTGGGGACGTCGCGGGTGTCAGAACCGAGAATCTCTTGCGCCTCTTCTTTGTTACAGAAGAAAATCTCGGTGTTTTCGTACACCGCTTTAAGTTTTTCGGGACCGAGCTTGATTTGGAAGGTGCCGGGTTGAAAGACGAGCTTGGTTTCGGGGTGCTCGGCGACGTACTTAGCAATTTCGAAGTGGTAGTCGATACCGTGTTCACCGATGGAGGAGAAGTAAATGTACCGTGGCGGAGTATCGAAGTCGGGAAGGGTATACGGGTACTGCTCGTGATTAATAAGAATGGTTCGTTCCGGGCCGTAGCGCAGTACGAAGTGGTAGTTTGTACCCTTACCCTCGTGCACTTTAACGTAGTCGGTATGCACACCCTCGGTGCGCAAGGCGTCGAGGCAGTCGGTACCGTAACGGTCGTTACCGACGTTGGTGATGAGCGCTGTTTCAAGCCCAAGGCGGTGGGCGGAGACGGCGGCGTTGGGGGAGTTGCCGACGGCGTTTACGACTGTTACGTCGTTGTAGGGGAGTTTGCTGCCAAAGGGCATATGCAAGGTCTTGCGACCGGTGTCCATGTCGGTAGAGACATCGGCCTGGTCGATGTTAAGTTCGATAAAGGCGTCGACGACGATGTCGCCAATGGCGACGAAATCATATTGGTTAGACATATTAATCTAGTATAGCGTGCACATAATTTCTATCGACCCCCGCATGGGCATTACAGCAGTCGATTGTGCCACCCCACCACGTACACGTACGACCTAATAGATACGTACCTCCCAAAGTCAGCATTATAAAACCACACCCCCTCACTTTGATATATCAAAGCGCACCATTCGATGCCATTCAGACTTTACTGACACACTTTGATATATCAAAGTGTGAAGGGTGTATTCATTCTTGGGAGCAAACTCGTAGCTGTTGAGGAAACGAGGGAGGGTGGATGATTTACTTTGGCCAGGGAAACAAGAGAAAGTGAAGGGGATATTTATGTTTGAGGGCAGTCAACCCAAATGGGTTAGCTCTGATTGCTTCACGTCTGCGTTTAATTTTCTCGCGGCTAATTTCTTCCTCAATAATCTCATTGTATTTAGGCATAATGCCCTGCAACCAGTTTTCGATTTTCCGGATGGTTTGGGTACTCACAAACAATCGTTCGCCGATGTAATCGTAGGATTGCTTCTGCATCAGTAGCCGAGCAATCCAAATGCGTCGGCCAAACATAATTTGCTCACTGGGAGTAAAAAGCCCTTCTAAAAAATCTTCCAATGTGCCTTGCTGCGCTGCTTCCTGTGCTGCATGCATTAACAGCGAACGGGTGTAGCGCTGGTCTTCGGGTGAAAGGTCAGAAGGTTTACGTTTCATAGTTTGGGGTAGGGGTGGGACTACGAATAATCACTTTTGAGCAGTCTTTAGTTTACCACTTCCATATATCAAAGTATTGCGAGAACGGTATACGGTAGCTGCACTTCCAGTCTGTAGACAAGCAGTACGTGCTCTGCGGGTTACAGTTTTACTTACTGCGAATTGGTAATACACTTTGATATATCAAAGTGTAGGTATATTTTGCTTGGGAATACTAAAATGCTTTTTACGCAGTCATTACACAGTGATTACGCAGTTCTTCTGGGTTGAAGAGGGTTCGTGTTGTGAGAAGACTGAAATGTAACACTCAGTGTGTTGCAACTTGAGTTTTGAGCGGGCTATGCTATGGTAGTCGGCGTATGACTATGACACTATCTGTAACACCGCGTGACGGCCACATCGTGGCCGCTGCTCAACAAGGGGATATCCCGGCAGTTGTGTATGGCCCAAAACAGCCCAGCACACCCATCGCCATCGATAAGCAAACGTTTGCCAAACTGCTCGCAGAAGCGGGTGAATCGACTATTATTAGTCTTGAAGGTCTCGACGAGCCAGTTGAGGTGCTCATCCAAGACGTGGCGTTTGACCCAGCGAAAGGCGGCATTATTCACGTCGACTTTTACGCGATTGAGCGCGGTAAAGAGCTAACTACAAACGTCGCACTCGACTTTGTCGGTGAAGCGCCAGCCGAAAAAGATGGCATGGTCGTGAAAGCATTATTTGAAGTAGAGGTGACGTGTCGCCCGAGTGCGCTCCCGTCACATATTGTGGTAGACCTCACTACCCTCGCAAGCACAGATTCACAAATTACCGTTGCTGACCTCGACGGCGGCGAGGGAGTGACCATCAACACCGACCCCGAGACCTCGGTAGCGACCATCGCTGCTGCGAAAGAGGAGGCCGAAGACGAACTCACTGAGGCGCCCGATATGGATGCGATTGAAGTTGAGGCAAAAGGTAAAGACGAGGCAGTCGACGTAGAAGCGTCTGAGTAATGAACGCTCTGTACTAAAACCACCCCGTGACCGGGGTGGTTTTAGTTTGGTATACTATTACGTAATGTTGTTACGTTTTATACATCAAGGACTGTGGCTCGTGCTGGTCGGCGTAGTGCTGGTGGTAACGGGTGTGCTGTCCGTGCATGCCGAGACTGATACTGAGCGTCGTGAACGTATCGAAAAGCAGCTGCACCAAATTGAGATGCAGATGATTCAGAGTCAGCGTCAACTTGAGGCGAAGCAAACCGAGCGGCAGTCGCTTGAGCGCGACCTCGACATTATCGACGCCGAGATAGAGACAGCTGCTTTGGGCGTACAAGCGCGGGAAATTGCTATTGCCCAGCTGACCGAGCAAATTGAAGATAAAGAGGTGACCATCAGTGTCTTAAATGAGCGGCTTGAGAAGCAACGTCGTTCGGTGGCCGACTTGGTGCGCAAGACGGCCGAAGTCGACGACTTCTCGATGGTAGAGATTCTGTTGAGTAACCAAAATCTCTCTGAGTTTATGACCGACTTTGAGAGCTTCCGTTCGATTAACAACTCTCTGGCCGATTCGTTGCAGGCACTCGAGCAGATTAAAATCGATACCGAAGAACAAAAAGAAGGGTTGGAGGAGCGGCAACTGACCGAGGCCGAGCTTAAGGCCCGTCAAGAGGCAGAGCAACGTGCTATTGAGGCTCGGGAGCGCGAGAAAGCACAAATTCTCGATGTAACACGAGGGGAAGAGGAGGCCTACCAAGACCTCTTAGCTTCGCAGCAAAAAACCGTCTCCGAACTACGGGCGCAACTCTTTGAACTTCTCGGTGGCGGGGGAGCCATTCCATTCCCGCAGGCAGTCGACCTGGCTGTGACGGCCGGTGGTGCAGTTGGGGTTGAGCCAGCGCTCATTTTGGCGATTCTCGAGCAGGAGTCGGCCTACGGCAGCAACATCGGTGGGTGTACCATGGGAGATGTACGCAGTGGGCGCGATATTATGCACCCCGACCGCGATAAACCGGTCTTCTTAGCGATTGCCGCCACGCTCGGGTTCGACCCAGCAACCCAGCCGGTGTCGTGCCCACTCATTCAAAACGGAACGCGCATTGGCTGGGGCGGCGCTATGGGGGCATCGCAGTTTATTCCCTCGACTTGGGGTATTTACGGCGGCTTCCCGAATGGGAGTCTCCAGTACGTACAGAGTCGCGATGTGATTCGCCAAATGCTGCGCCTCGATCGGCCGTCAAACCCGTTTGTTAATCAAGACGCCTTTACCGCCACCGCGCTTTTACTGCGCGATAATGGCGCCGACGGTAGCTACGGCGGTGACCGCCTGGCCGCCTTACGCTACTACGCCGGCTGGGGTGGCGCCACGCGGCCGGAGAACCAGTTCTACGGCAACCAGGTGGCTGAGCGTAAAGAGCGCCTTAAGCGTGAGATTAGTACGCTGTTGGGTGGGTAAATTACCAGGTCATAATAATAGTAGTATTACGGGTAACGTAA
>CAZZPW010000042.1:0-5117 GCA_964655825.1 uncultured Candidatus Saccharibacteria bacterium | reverse complement strand
CGCATCGCTAAACTGCGCCAGATGGACGTGTAGTGATATAAAAACCCGCATAATCATAATGATTCTCAGGTTTTTTCTTCTAAATGAGGGGTTGCTAGAAGAAAAGCGTGAGATTATTAGCTGTTTTCAGTCAAAGATTACATTGGTAAATAAAGTTGTGAAAGTACTTTAAACTACGTACCTAACAAGACTAGAAAGTAAATAATCACCTGAACTGCACACCTTCTTTTTCAAGAAACTCCCGTGGTGTTAAATAGTTGAGACGTTTGCGCGGTCGATTATTTAATCTTGCAACTGCTCGCTGGACGTCGTTGGTGTCTATAGTACGGTACATTGTTCGAGCATTTGCACGCTTCAGTCTCGCGCATCGCTGTGCGTGATGAACTCGATAGCTCACAATGCTATTTCTCCTCACTTCGCGACTGATAGTACTCGGGTGTACTTCGAGTACTCTGGCTATAGCGCTGTATGAATATCCTTTTCTTAGCAGAGCGGCTATACAAGCCCGATGTGATTGATTAAGATGATGATGCATAATCCCCGTGTTTTGAATTGGTTTCTAACAAAACTATTCTGGCACGGGTTTGTGCGTTTCAGGTGAGAATCTAGGGAGTTGATATTGACAAATATTTTATATTATGTATTATTCTCTCCAGAAATGTTCTATTATACTCGCGCTTTCACCAATGTAGTGCAGTAAGTCTAACACTTGCTACCATTAGAGATACAGAGGTGGAGAGAGGTGAGTGACTATGACACGTCACACATCAAGCACAATGCTACATACCCTGCCGACGACAGGTATGAGCAAAAACGTACAGTGTGAAATTCCTTGGAATGGATCAACGTGCTAAAAGCAGCTGGACCACCGCTGCTCCTTCGGTCAGGAAGGTTCAAGATAGTTTCTCACTTGGGTGAAATTATCTGGTATTGTCGCCTTGGTTGCGGAAGTTTATAGCTAGCGGAAGCTGGTAAAACGACTGACTGCAACGACACACAATTGACTGATTCTTTCCGGCGAAAGATACGGATTAGTCACCACCAACACAGAGCCTGGCTCTGTCATTCAGCGACCAAGTACATAAGACTACCCAAACCGTTGGGTGGGGACGGTTGAGGGCACGTCACCCTCATCACTTCGGTGAACGTCTCGGATGCCGGGCCGACTAATCCTGGCTTAGCTCTACTACATATCGGCGCAGCTAATCAGGGGCAACCCTCGGTAGCAAACGGCACACGTCGCTCTAAGCGTGCGGTCGTGCGTAACATCCAGTTTTGGGTAAAAAACTCAAAACAACTTCGTCCTCATGGCGAAGCGGATACAACCGGGTAACAGGTTATGCTGGCCCGGTTTTTTATATGGACACAAGCGTTACCTAGGGGTATTGACAAAATACTTTTTATAATTATAATTCTAGCCAGAAATGAGGAGGGTGCCATGAACTACTGGCAAATCTACGAACGATTACAACACGGCAAGCATCGGAGTGTTTCTGAAGCCACTCCATCGACCGCCTGATACCAGCGTTAGCGGCTCAGGTACGGTCACTCATCCGTAGCTAAAAAGACTGTTGCGGATGAGACGCGAAGACCAGTCCTTATTGTTCAGCACAGTAGTAGACATGGGGTCTACGTGCGAAGCACTGCCAAGCGCGACAGCAGTTGTAATGAACCATACTTCCTCGTATCCTTTGGTCTTTGGGAGCGTGCGGAAGCGACAGGCACCGACCCCTTGTGGGATGGTGTATAAAGGCAGGTTGTCAAACTGCGCCGACCAGGTAGCGCTGGAAGGAAGGTTATACTTCTTGGACAGGAAGGTGGCAAGACATCAGGACGCTTGGTGATGGCGGTCAAGAGTGATTAGCGGAAGCTGGTTACTGACTAGACTATCACGACAACACTGAGGGTGTGTTCACTTCGAGAGCGTCATTCAAAAGAACTCACCAACACCCAACACCCCTTACGTCGACCCGGCAGGCGTGAGATCAGGTGGTCCACTGACTGGGACTTAATATACAAGCCCTGTAGTAAAACTACAGGGCTTTTTTACGTCTCTTTATTAAAAATAGCTTAGCTTAAATACAAACGGTGTGTAAAATTGAGTACAGCGAATGACATTGACAATAAGATATATTTGTGTTAATATACGCTGAGCAAGTGGGTTCTTTGACAACTCACGAATCTAATTGAAATTTCAACCATAGGAGGGTCTGATGCCCAAAGCATCTACTCTGAATCGTAAGTCTGCCAAGACCCGCAAGGGTCACAATATGCGCAGGCGCCTGGTCGTTCCGGCCTGGGACGATCTGCAATCGACCTCCTATGCGTTGGGAGGAAAAGGTCATGGAATCACCCGCCTGATGGCGCTCGGCTTGCCGACGCCGCCTGCGCTGGTGGTCTCGACGTCGCTGTGCCGGAGCTACCAGGAAACTGGGACACTCCCGAAGCGCTTCAATGAACAGCTCGCGCGTGAACTCGAAGCTCTTGAGCGGAAGACCGGTAAACGCTTCGGCGATCCCCTGAATCCGCTCTTGGTCTCGGTTCGCTCTGGCGCCATGATCTCCATGCCGGGGATGATGGAAACGGTGCTGAACGTCGGTTTGACCCCAGCGGTCAGCGATGCGCTTGAAGAGAAGTTTGGTGAGCAGTTCATCACGGACTGCCACCGCCACCTCATCAGTGCGCTTGGCGGAACCAGGTACGACCGACATGATGAACGAGGCAGCGCGTTGCGCCAGCTTCGTGAAGCCATCATGAAGGTATTGTGGTCCTGGAATTCGCCTCGGGCGAAAGCCTACCGGCGCGAGCACAACATCGACGAGCGACTCGGTACCGCCGTCACCATCCAAGCGATGGTCTTCGGCAACCGAGTGGGTTCGGGTGAATCCGGAACGGGGGTGGCGATGAGCCATCACCCCGATACGGCTGAACCTGGACTGTTCGGCAACTACTTGCCGAGCGCCCAAGGGCACGACCTCGTCTCTGGCGCGGTCACCCCCGAGTCGATCAGCACGCTGACCGACCGCTGTCCGGAATATGCTACCATCCTCACCGAGGCGCTCGGCGTCTTGGAAACTGAGGTCGGTGGTCCGGTTGAGGTGGAGTTTACCGTCGAAGACGGTACGCTCTACTTCCTCCAGTTCCGGGCAGCGAAACTGTCGCCCGAAGCCACGATCATCAACCTGGTTCGCCGCAAGGAATCCGGGAATATGACGCGTGACGAAGTCGTCGAAGCTGTCCCTGAGTGGGTGGCTGAGGCAGTCTCTGAAGGTGACATGCTTTATCCAGACTATCTCGTCGAGTGCAAAACTACCGCTGCGGCCATGTGCCTTGCACAGGGCGACGGTATCGGTCGGTTTGCAGCTTATGGAGCAACAGCAACCACAGAAGAGGAGGCTATCCACTATCAGAAAACCGGAGAACCGTACATTCTCGTGCGGGAAACGACGACGCCAGACGATTTTGAGCTGATGCTCGGAGCTGTTGGCATCATCACTAAAGAAGGAGGGTCAACTTGCCATGCGGCAATGGTGGCCCGCCATCAAGGTATTCCAGCAGTAATTGGGATCGGTGATGAAGACTTTCACGAGTTGACCCATCCCTTCGGGTGGGATATGTTCGGAAATGGCGGTCGTACTGTCACGCTTGACGCAGCATCTGGAAAAGTACTGCTTGGGAAACATCCTATGATCAAGCGTGAGGTAGGTCGCGAGGTGTCGCTCTTCCATAAGTGGCGCCAAACGGGCAAACCGGTCATCCAGCCGGAGCTGTGCCAGGAGGAGTTTGCCACCAATACGGCACTCAATGACTTCTACCTGGCCGAAGCCATGCTGAAAGCTTGCACGGACGAGGCGCTCGCCGCCAAAATCCGTCGGGTTCACAAGCAACTGACCACTCGCACCAGCGCAGTCTTCTCGACCTATCTGGCGTTGGCGGTGGCGAGTGAGGTGACGTATGCCGATAGATCTATTCGGTCTTTAGGTTTGAGTCCTGAGCTACAGCATCAATACGCTATGCTCAAGGCACAAGTCACCTTGCAACATCGCGACAAATGGAGTGGCCTGGTCGCTCCTGAAATCGCGCATGAGCTTGCAGCGGCGACGCCGGTTCAAGTGCGTGTGTTCTTCACGATCTGTCGGCGTGTGTTTGCCGAAGGGTCCTGGGGTGGTTCAGTAGGTGGAACGGCGTGGGCAGAGATTGCTCGAGTCGGCGAGCTCTTCTGGAATGGCGACATTGCAGCGGAGACGTTTGTGGATCGCGTATTTGATCTGCGGCATAACACCGACACGGTGCTCAATAAGCACCGGATGGTTTACCGTCGTTCAATGTCGTGGATGCTTACCCAGCAACTCGACATCAAACGGCGTGAGCTGTCGGTCACAAATAAGTGGGCGGCCCTGACGGCCGTTCACAACGACGTTAATCAACAGCTGATCGAACTCTTTGCAGAAGGTCAGCAGAAAGGAGTATGGCAGTGAGCCAGAAAAACAAAACCTTTGGACACGGCGGCTCGCCGCCGTGCACCTGCGACCGCCGGAACAACCCAGTCAAGCCAGTCCAGATCAGTGGTCACACCATCTGGGCTGGTGGCGGGCTGTATCTGCGTGAGAAGGATCTGGTTGGTTTCGACCACTGGATTGACCTGCGCGCCGAACAGCTGCCACCGAACGTCAGTTTTGGCGATTACCTCGACAAGATGGGCGTCATCTATCTGCCTATCGTTGACTTTGGCACTGTTGCCGATGAAGACTGGGGTGCCTGGAAGATGGTCCTCGATGTCACGCAGCAACAGATGGCGGTCGGCATCAAGAAGGTCGTCTTCTGTGCTGGCGGTCATGGCCGCACCGGGCTGTTCCTGGCTAGCTTGCTTGCCAAGTCAGAGCCCAAGGTCGACGACCCGGTGGCGGAAATCCGCCGTCGGTACTGTCCCCACGCTGTGGAGACAGAAGCACAACGGGCGCAAGTCATGCGTCTGCTGAAGGAAACCCGTCGCTGCAATGCGGCACCCACGTCGTGAAAGGAGAAACGACATGACCAACCTCGACAAGCACTTCGACACTGGCGTCTGGCGCATGCTCGGCACCGAGAAGACCGGCCTCTACAGCGTCCGCGCCGCA
>CAZZPW010000041.1:0-5364 GCA_964655825.1 uncultured Candidatus Saccharibacteria bacterium | reverse complement strand
AACAGACTGAAGTTAATCAGTAAGGCTGCAACAATGAGACCACCGAGGGTGCGCTGCAGGTTATTGCTACCGATACGCAGAATGGTTTGTAATCCAATCCAAATGAGGCCGAAGATAAAAAGAATATTAAACAAATCTCGGATGATCTGCCAAAGCGTATCAACTGCTACACCAATATTACCGCGCAGCAAATCACCCATACCAATGACAAGCGTGCCAATAGCAAAGTCAAGTAGGTTACCACCTATAAGGGTAAATAAACCACCGATTGTAGTGAAGACAAAATAAAGAACTCCACCTAATCCACCCGGGGCATAGTTTTCAACGGTCTCTACTTGCGCAAACACAATGGTTGGCAATAGTAATAAGGCCGCAAGGATTGCGATGTATGGAAGATACGTAGTGAGGCGAGGTAGAGCGGCTCGAAACATAGGTAATAAATCAAGGGGTGATGCTACAGTCATCGAGTGCATCATCAAGTTCGTCTCTTAAGAGGCGGATGTCATCCCCGACGCCGAAGTCGGCGTAGTACTCGGCTTGTGTAATCTCCGCTGTAGTAGGGATAAGCCCTTCGCTCTCAAGAGTGTTGTACTGCTCTAGTATAGCACTCTGCTCGACGGGGTCGTTTGTCTCGGCGAGGCGCGCGCTAAGCTCGTCGAGTACTAACGCAACGGTTTCGTATTGTTCGAGCTCTGCACTCGCGCCGTCGCTAATCTCGGCAAAGTCCTCGGGCCAGTCGGGCACGGCGCAACCATTGGCAGTCAGTATAGCTTCGGCCTCGTCATACTCGTCACGTGCATCGTCTATCGCCGCCACAACGTCAGTGACGGCAGCGATGTAGCGGTCGGTTTCCAGGAGCGAGTCGTCTACCATCATGGTACTTCCCCCACCCGTCTCCACCTCTTCGGTGGCGAGGGCATCGAGGTAGGAGAGGTTACCGGAAGCACCATAACTAGCATCGGTAAACTGGCTGTTGCCACCAAGTCCGAGGAGACCAAACGTACCCGTCAGAGCTTGTTGCGCGAGCTGCGCGAGTAGTGCACCGATGATCTCATCAATTTCGTCGGCGGTGATGAGCATGTCTCGACCAGCATTAAGCGAGCTGTTGAGTTGGTCGGCAATGACACGGCCAGGAGTGGTAACGGTACAGTTCTCACGCGAGCCACCCGGAGCGGCTGTTTCCTCACACACGCGGAAGGAGAGAAATCCGTCACCAAACTCTAAGAGCTGGTTTTCTTCCGCTTGCTCATTGGCTATTTCTTTTTGAATTTGGTACTGGGTTAGGAAAAATGCGCGGTTGGGGTCGTTTGCTTCGCCTTGGGTGAGTTCAAACCAGGCGCCCCACCCCCCTTGGCTAAAGTCGCCACTTAAAAAACCATCGATGTTGTCACTGACGTCGTCGAGGGTACAGGCGGGTGCTGGCAGGTCGCCGAGGCCATCACGACTTGCGTTGTAACTCGCTGCAATAGCAATGCGTACGTCAAGCTCGAATGGGTCACATAAAAAGGCAAGGTCGGAGCCAAGCAGGGTATCACTGATAACTTGGTCGGCGACATTCTGCAGGTAGCGCTCGAGGTCGGTCACAAACGCTGGGCTACCCTGGAAGCCGGAGTTAATCCAGGTAATAACCGACTGCACCATCTGTTGAATAATCAACCGAGCAATACCGTAAGCAATCCCATCGAGAGCATACTCCTTGGTCACTAAGGCACCAATAAGACTGTTGTTTACAATCGCCTCGGTAAGGTTGGTTGGGTCGAACACAAGACCACCAATACCACCACCACCGGCCTCGACCGTTTCGGTTGGTGTGATGGGTGTGTAGAGTAGACCCAGTATGAGGAGGCTGGCTAAAAATCGTTTCATACAATTACTCAGAGTACTCATACACAGTATATACCGGGTCACCAGGTTCGAAACGTGCCCCCTGTTCACGGGCAGCCTCAAAGAAATTTTCGTAGGCGACGGCCATCCCATCTAGATCGCCAGGGTAGCGACGCAAGCGAAGGAGCGCATACATCGGGTCGCTAAAGAGGTAGCGGAAAGCCGACACATCATTGCGGATGGCGACAAACGTATTGAGTAAATCGAGGTGTTCTTTTACGAGCACATCTGGTACTGCCATCAGTTCCATCTCGGTGATGATGAGTGAGTAGTTTTGAATAATTGGGTCGAGCGCTTGGAGTAAGGTCGCATCACCGCGGGCGACCGCCGCTTGGACGATCTCCAGTTCGTTGCGGGTTCCCTCGGGCAGTCGCGCGGCGTCGATAGCGGCAGCGACGCGATTGGCGTGACCGCGCAGCGTACCCGGAGTACTCGCGATGGCACGGATATCGGCGCTGGTGCGGAGCGTGTCTTGAGCTTGCGCCACCAGCTCATCACTCGCCTGGGCAATCAGTTCATCGGGTGATCGACCAAAGCCCCCGAAGCTACTGTTACGGACGTAGCTTTGAAAGAAGTCGAGCGCAAACTCTTCTGTTAATGTGTCGGGTTCGCGGAAAGTGGTGCTGCGTTGCGGCACCGCTAACGGCTCAGTCTGGTCGAGCAGTTCTTGCCAATCAGGCACCCCATCGCCGTCACTGTCTTCGGGTGGAATGTATTCACGGAGGGTTGGTCCATCAACGATAGTGGGTGGTTGCAGTGCAGCGACTTGCGTCGTTGCAGTCGGCGTTGGTCGATACTGCACGAGCACGAGCGCCGCCGCAACGAGGGCGCCGCCAATCAATAACGCTCCTTTGATACGCGAGTTCATCCCTTTCAGTATACCCTCCCGAGGCAGATATGTAGCGGCGTTACTGACATGTCGTGAGCGCGTGTGTGAGTTGATACCACTCGGCGAGAGAGACATCCTCGGCCCGAATGGTTGGTGATAGGGCGGCACCCGCCAGTGCGTGGGTGGTACACGTTTCGCCAAAGATAGTTTTGAGATTAGATTTCAGCTGCTTGCGCTTTTGTGCGAAACCGGCCCGAATCACGGTAAAGAAATCAGCCTCGGAGATGTCTGTGAAGTAGTCGCGGGAGAGGTTTCGCACCGTCACAATCGCGGAGTCTACGGTGGGAGGAGGAGTAAAGTGTCCGCGCGAAACGGCTTTGTATATAGCTACATCGCCGTACGCTTGTAAGGAGAGCGCGAGTAGCGACCCCTTAGCACCGGGGACCGGTGGCAGTGGTGCAGCGGCCCGTTTCGCAACTTCTTTTTGGACGAGAAAGACGAGGTCACTAGGTTGAACTGGGTGTTCAACGCAGTTGCGAAACAGGTAGCCGGAGAGATAGTAGGGTATGTTCGACACAATTTTGAAGCCGTGGTCGGCAAGACCCAGCGCCTGCAGTGACAGTTGGCGGACGTCGAGTTCGATGAGGGTGAGTTGCCCGCGCGTAATTTCCTCATCTAAGGTTTCCGCAAGCGTGGAGAGGGCGCGTCGGTCGGTTTCGAGGGCAATCACCGTGGCGCCCCGGGCGAGGAGGGCGGTTGTCAACGCGCCAGTGCCGGGTCCTATCTCGAGCACAGTATCCCCAGCCGTTACCGCGCCGGCGTCGCACAACCAGGTTGGTACGATGTCGGAGTTGAGAAAGTGTTGGCCCAGCGATTTTTTATGATGAAACGATTCAGACATAGCAGCAGCCTACCCTACTGACGTACCTTTGCCCAGTGTGTGTCACGTATTGGACGACTAGACTGGTACTGCCATGCGTACCCAATGACACACCTGCGTGCACCTACCAGTGTAGTGCGGGAGTGGGGAGTTAGTCGAGGTAAATAGTGGTCTCGTACCCCGAGAGTAGTCCGCTGTCTCGCTGTCCTTCTGTGTCGACGTGTGCGGTATCGATATCGTTGAGAAACGATGAGGGGATATTGACTCGTTGGCTACCGAAGATGGTACGCAAGTGTGCGTACGTGAGCCAGACTTTTTTCTCGGCGCGGGTCAGCGCCACGTAGAAGAGTCGACGCTCCTCTTCGTGATCGACACCGCGGTCGTCGAGACGCTCATGCGGGAACAGCCCCTCCTCTAACCCACTGATAAACACGTACGGAAATTCGAGACCCTTGGCAGCGTGAACCGTCATCAGACGAACTGCATCACTGCCGGTAGCACCGAGTTCATCTTGATCACTTTGTAAGGCTGCGTTTTCCAACAGCGCCTCTACCCCTTCCTCGGGGTCGAGCTCATCGAAGCGTACGGCAAGACTCACCAGCTCCCGCAAGTTCTCTAATCGTTCCAGGTCGTCTTCCGTCCCGCTCTTTTTGAAATGTGTTTCGAGCCCCGAGCGACTAATGATGAATCGGAGTGTGCTGGAAATCGGTTCTGTTTTAGCGTGGTCGGCGATGTCTTGCATCAGTTGCTCAAACCGCGCTACCTTCTCAGCGGTGGCACCAGTAAGTTCATCGCGTCTCCCTTCAATGAGTTTTAGTGCGGTTACCTTACCGATGCCGCGCGGTGGCACGTTAACGATGCGCGCTAGGTCGGCGGTGGTGTCGGGGTTGAGGGCGAGGCGAAGGAATGAGAGTACATCTTTCACCTCTTTGCGCTCAAAGAATTTTGTACCTAATACCTGGTACGGTACATTAAAGTTAAGAAACGCCTCCTCCAGTACTCGCGACTGAAAATTGGTGCGAAAGAGAATAGCAATGTCCGAGGCGTGAGCACCCGCGCTGATTAATTGCTTGCACTGCAGGGCAATGTACTCTGCTTCGTCGATACCCTGCTGAGCCGCGTAGAGCGTAATCTTCTCCCCTTCGGCATTATTGGTAAAGACATTTTTTTCTACCCGGTTTTGGTTGCGGGCAATAATTTGGTTACTCGCGGCAATAATAGTCTGGGTTGAGCGATAGTTCTCTTCCAGCAAGATGGTGCGGGCACCTGGGAAGTGGCGCTCAAACTGCAAGACGTTGGCAATGTCTGCGCCCCGCCAACTGTAGATTGACTGGTCGATGTCACCAACAACACAAATGTTTTGCTGCTCGCCGGCAATTTCCCGCGCAATTGCAAACTGTACCTTGTTTGTGTCTTGGTACTCGTCGATATGGAGGTATGGATAGCGGGTGCGAATAGCCTCGCGCACGGGCGGGTGGTCGCGCAAGAGGTTGAGTGTCTTGACGAGCAAATCATCAAAGTCTAACGCTTTGTCAGCCTGGAGTAACTCGGTGTAGTGTGACCAGACGGCCGCCGCAACTTGCTCGGGATAGGAGCGGGCGTCGGCCGAGAAGTCACTCTGGCTAATCGCATCACCCTTCGCGCGCGAGATAATCGAAAGCATCTTGCGGGGCTCAAATTGTTTCGGATTATAGCCCGCTCGTTCCAGCGCGGTCTTAACCGCTTTCACACTATCGCTCCGGTCGTAGATAACGAAGTGACGCGGGAGGTT
>CAZZPW010000040.1:1243-5422 GCA_964655825.1 uncultured Candidatus Saccharibacteria bacterium | reverse complement strand
CGTAACAAGGCACGGCTAGCGGAAGCTGGTCGTGGATTAATTCCAATTGGACACGATGGTAGGCATGGCGCCTATTTCATCTAATTGGTCGATCTTGTGTGTATCAATTGAGCACGCAAGGGGAAATGATACTCACCATCCCTAACTGGTATCAGACACTTGGGATAGACCAAGATCCACAGGATAAGACAAAAGAATATATAAATGAAATGAGCTGATGTCGCACGAAAAAACACCACGCCGGTGGTGTTTTTTCGTGCGACCGTACGCTCTGGTGGTTAAAATTGCGCACAGAAGTCTGCGGGAGTCATGCGGCGGATGCGCATGTCACCCTCACGTGCGAGGTTGTCGGCTGCCACCATTAACTCAGCGCTACTCAACCGACTCAGGTCGACCGCTCGGTAGGGCTCTAGATTAGCACGTACTTGCGCGGGTACTGTTGCCGACTCAGCCAGGGTGGCAAGCGCGTCATTGCGTTCTGCTGGGTCGAGAACGGAAAGCTGCGCCAACACACTGATAATCGGCAGGTTGTCGCGGTCGACTGCGCGTCGAGGGCAGGTAACACCAATCGAATCAGTCACCCAAACATTGTCGGCGTCGACGACAACGTACTGGGCATCATCGTAGACACCGTCACACATCATGAGCATATCGCTCACGCTGGGCACGTAGCCGCCACCGTCGAGACGTAAACGGGTAGGGGTAATACGTGGGTGAGTATGGATGAGGGCTGTCCGGCTCTCACCAACGGTGGCGGTGAGTTGTAGGTGGTCGGCATCAAACGTTATAAAATTTGTGCTGGTCCGGTCGGTCACGTTAGTCCAGCCCGACTCACCACTGCTTGTCTCGCGGTAGGCATACGCGGCCTGGAGTGACTCAAACGCTGCGCTGGTTTGTAGGGCTTGCATTCCAACCACACAACTCGTCTGAGGTGCAATGGCTACCACGCTGGCAGCAGCTTGTGGCGAGCCGGTAACTACGTCAAAACTAGCATCGTCGGCGCTACTACCAAAGAGTAGTTCGGCGAGTGCCGAGCCAGCGTCGGTGCCAGCACTCACGGTGGTGTCGCCGGTGGTACGCGTGTCGGTCGCCGGTTGCTCAAACGCCACAAAGCCATCGCCACTGCTATCAAACGCCTCAAAGGTGCTACGACCACTCTCAAAGCCTAGAAAGACCGAGAAGAAGCTGCCGCCAGAGCCGCCGCTAGCTCGAAATGGGTTATCACTTCCGCCCTCAAGTTCAATCTCGCCACAATCACCCAGGTAGTCGGGGCAGACAACCCGGCTATCATCCCAGCCCAGACCAAGTACAAAAAGATTTACAATCCCCCAGATACTAACTAAGAATATAAAGGCACCGAGCCCCCACAACGCTCGCTGTTTGGCTTCGTCACGGTTTTTTTCGTTTGCTCGGTCGAGGACAAAGTACCGTGCGAGGTAGTAGATAAAGAAGAAGAAGGCAAAGGCAAAAAGGAGGGGAATAATCTGTCGATTGAGAAAGAAGCCAAATGCAGTGATAAATTCTATCAACCCATCACCACCACCAAGCTGTGCCAAATTATTTGCACCGCTAGCGGGAACGTCCCAAACGACGCCCTGTTCGTCACACTGGAGTAGGCCAAATCCACACGCCTCGGGTTCTTGCGCCTGGGCAGTAAAGACGATACCAAACCCAATCAAGAGCCCCAGCAAGACACCAGGTAGGCGACGAAAGATAAACGTGTTGAGCATATACTGCCACATTGATTCAGTTTGACGGGGTTGGGGCATAAACTAATTGTATCCACTAATCATACCGCAAATACACGAGACAAGAGCGCGCTACTACCCAATTGACAATATAGTATTTAGTGTTATTATTTCATCTGGAAATGGCGCTTCAAAACGTCACAGTGTGAGGAGAGCAAAATGAAAAGAGAAGACTTCGATGCTCAGGCAGCGCGCGATAGTGTGCTCAAGCGTATGAGTCAGAACCGTGCCACCACCTGGCGCGATACCGTGAAGCGCTGGCTGCGTCACCTGAGCCTCAGTCGGGCGCTCGACGAGCAGCAGGAGCTTTTCGCAACGCGACCAGTCGAAACCTGGCTTACGATGGTGGTCATGGTTGTTGGCGGCGGAGTAGGTCTCTACTTCCTTGTCCACGTCGTCGTGGCCATTGAGTCTCAAGAGAACGGCTGGCAGTTGGTTTGGCCGTGAATCGTTGACACCTTCTTCGGCTTTCTGTCATAGGAGAGCAGCATGCCAAAGCAATACAAAATATGGTACTCCCTGGCAGTGCTTCTTGCCTGGACCATTGGTCCAGGTACCGGCACCATGCTTTATACCGAGCTTGGCTGGTCTCCCTTGAGGCCAGTGCAGCTTGGGTAAGTACCAGTCTCGCCACGCTCATCGTGCCGTACCGGCACCAACGCCGCACCCTCCAGGTGCGGCGTTCTTTTTTCACCAATCTTCTTACCTTGATGTATTCCTCAGCCCGGTACTTTGATATAAGGAAGTGTGTAGCATCCGCTCAGGAGTTGCGCTTGCAGATCTTGTATAGCTACAGTCTGTGTACCGGCAACCCTCAGGTCTCATACATATCGACCTGTCGCTTCGCGAACGGGAGAAATGCTACACGCATTTCTCAGCTCGCGCGGACACGGTAAAACTATATGTCGTCACAAATCACTAATGATTATTCGTCGCATTCTTTGTCCTCACAGATTACTAACTCGCTATGCTCCTAAGTATCTGCGAGCCCGGCTCGCGGCTCGTCGTCCTTCGGACTTGACGACTCGCAACGCTCCGCCTCGGACCAGCGCCGCGTGTGCAGCAGTGCACACGCTAAAAGCGTCAACCTATAGGTTGACGCTTTTACGCTGGTCCGCGCTCTTGGATTCGAACCAAGGACCTTTCGAGTATCAGTCGAATGCTCTAGCCAACTGAGCTAAGCGCGGATTTTGTGCGTACGCACAAATACGTGCTTGCGAAGTTGGCGTATTATTCTAGCCAACCCTATTGCCTCGTAAACATCGGCAATTTTCTCCCTCCGGTCGAAAACGGGAGAAAAGTTAACACTTTTCTCAGCTCGCGCGGACACAGGGGTGATCGCAAGTGCCCGGTACTATAGCAAATATATGAATGAGATACCAGTACTATAAACCCGTTTGTACCGAGTGTGAGTATGCCTCTAGTGCAGCCACATCTTTACTTATCGAGAGAGTGAGATTACCCACAAACAATGCAAACCCAATTACCGTACCCCAGGCGATATACGGAAACCAGGGATGTTTTTCAAGAGAACGGTACGCCATAGGGTAATACTACGCAAAAAGGTCTCGCCAAGCGAGACCTTTTTGCGTAGTATGTGGGTAATGTCATACCAAGACTACTTTAAAGGCAAGAAGATTACCGCCATGGGGCTCGGTTTGCTTGGTCGTGGCGTAGGCGATATTGCCTACATGGCTGAAGCGGGTGCGGCAGAGATTATCGTAACCGACCTGAAGACCGAGGCGGAGCTCGCGCCATCGGTCGAACAGCTCAAACAGCACGATAATGTGCGATTTGTACTTGGCGAGCACCGTAACGACGATTTTGCTAATCGTGATTTTATTTTGGTAGCAGCTGGCGTACCGCAAGACTCCCCGTACCTGGCGGTCGCGAAAGGGGCCGGCGTGCCTCTAAAACAGAGTGCCGCGTTATTTGCAGAATTGTCTCGTATACCAATTATTGGTGTTACCGGTACGCGGGGCAAGAGTACCGTCACGATGATGGTCCACCATGTGTTGCAGTTTACGACCGGCGAGCAGATTCTCCTCGGCGGAAACATCCGTGGTGTTTCAAACCTACAGCTTCTTAAGCAGGTGAAAGAGGATTCTGTGGCAGTGATGGAGCTCGATAGCTGGCAGCTTCAAGGTTTTGGCTGGGCGGGCATGAGCCCGCAGGTCGCGGTCTTTACCAGTTTTATGCCCGATCACCTCAACTACTATCAACGTGGCGACATGAGCTACGAAGCGGGTATGAATGCCTACTTTACTGATAAGGCGCAGATTTTTCTTCACCAAGACGAAGCCAGTACCCTCGTTACCACTCCGGAGGTGTTTGAGTGGGTAAAAAAAGAATTTCCTACTGAGACACTGGGGCAGGAGTTGGTACTCGCCGATGCGTCACTTATTACCGAAGATGCCCACCTCGCGATGCC
>CAZZPW010000040.1:0-1143 GCA_964655825.1 uncultured Candidatus Saccharibacteria bacterium | reverse complement strand
GCCAGCTTCGCGCAGTATACAAACGAGTACGAACGCAATGATGCGTTTATGCAGTTAGTTGAAACATTATGAGTAATGAAACGCCAAAATTTGAATCCGCGCTAGGAACGTATGAGATGGATAGAAACGAAGTGAAGGCGGTGGAGTTTGCCCATGATCCTGTAGCGTATCTGCAAAAACATATCGAAACTATTGCGCAAATATGGCCTGAGGAAGAAATCGCCTTTGGTGTCATTGATGAAATAGAGGCTATGGCAGAGTATGTTATCTCCGACCAGCTGCAGACTGAGAACGAGCATCTCAAGACGTTCCTCACTGGTCGCGAGACACCCGATGGTCGTCGCGCACTGTTTGCGTTACTCAAAGAGGTTGGTATGACGTACGCGCAAGTTCTGACGTGGGTAAAAGTAGAATCAGATGAACCTTCGGCTGAGGAAAAGCTTCGAGAGCGCGCCGATACGGTATATCTACATGAAATCTATGGCAGACAAGAATAAATTACACTGCATCGGCATCGGCGGCATTGGCATGCAGCATAGTCTAAATGAAGAGTGAAGTATCATAGACACAACCATGTTTGACGAGTGATACACTTTTGATACACTTGCAGTATATGGCAACCAGTAAAAAACGTCTCAATATTACGCTCACACCAGAGTCTGAAACACTTGTAGCGGCTTTGGCGGCGCGCGACAAGGTCCCGGCGGCTACCAAGGTACGTCAGTTGCTAGAAGAATCGCTGGCGCTGGTAGAAGACCAGGCGCTCACCGAGATGGCCGAGACCCGGCTTCTGAGCAAGCCAAAAAAGAAACTTACGCACGACGCGGTGTGGGGCTAGATAGGTATGTATCGGGTAACGTATCATACGCAGATACCCGCCGATTTAAATGTTATTGATACGGCCGCGAAGCGGCGCATCAAGCAGGCAATTGAAAGTAAATTGACGGTCGACCCGATTCGGTTTGGTAAACCGTTACAACATTCGTTGACCGGTTTGCGGGCACTACGAGTCGGTGATTATCGGATTGTCTACCAGCTCACCAAAACTGAGGTGTATATTGTACTGATAGCGCATCGTACTGTGGTGTAT
Source organism: uncultured Candidatus Saccharibacteria bacterium (assembly GCA_964655825.1). GTDB lineage: Bacteria > Patescibacteriota > Minisyncoccia > Phycocordibacterales > UBA918 > OLB19. Next base: position 53 of record CAZZPW010000040.1, on the reverse strand, counting down.
CAGACAGCTAAAAAGAGAAATTCGTAATACGTATGGAAACCAAACACATTCAC
>CAZZPW010000039.1:0-6063 GCA_964655825.1 uncultured Candidatus Saccharibacteria bacterium | reverse complement strand
GTAGGGGATACACTAAGATACAAAACACCGTGCGGTCGGTCTTAACCACTGGTCCAGCACACCCCAAAACCCCCGCGCTTCGCGCGGGGGTTTTACTTAGCTAGGCAAAAGAAAAAACCGCCCCAGATAAACCAGGGCGGCAAGGTGCATTGAAGGAGAATGTGCGAATCAGCCGCCGCGGAAGTTGTTGTTGTTGCCGTTGCCGCCGCTCTGCGAGTCGTCCTTGTCGGCCGGGCCACGCAGAACAGTCGTGTTCTTCCCAGCGCCAGCTGCCGGTGTGGCACCAGCGCCACCAAATGTACCGAGTGTGTCGTCGAGAGGGGCCATCCTCTTTCTCCTTGTTGAACAGAGTAGCGAACACCGCACTCCTAAGTGCAAAGGTACGAAATCACCAGTCACTCGTCAAGTGGTTACGTTCGGATTGTGCCAGAATTCTCTGGTGTACTCTCCGACGTCGTACAGTAGGCGGGTGAAATTGGGCACCTCCTCCATCGACTGGTTGATGGCAAAGGCTTCGAATTGCTTCATCGCTAATACCACTCCACCCAGAAACGACGACCGTAGCGCAAAGTGTTCGCTGTTGCACCCCAACAGCTCATCGGCCTCGTCATCGTCGTACCAGTAGTCGAAGTAGCAGTTGACCTGAAACGGGTCGTTCGGGTCAAAGCAGTACGAGATTGCTCCTGGCACATCGACCCGCAGGTCAATCACACACCTGACGTCAGCATTACCTTCGAGCAAGTCTTCGACAATTGCTCGTCGCGACAACATCGTATCGGTACACAAGAATGCAACGCCAGCCACAGCTGGTAGCGTCCAATGGGGCGCTTCACACTGGTGAGCATGAATGACCGCTTTGGGGTTGATGCGCAACAGATTATCACGTAACGCCACCACTTTTGCCATGCCTTGCTCTGCTTGCTCATAGCTGACGAGTTGGGTTGGTACGTTGTGCGACTCGAAGACATCGTGGTCGCAGAGGTGAAGGGGAGCCAGTTGTGTTCCCACGCCCAAGCCGGTCAAACAGCGTGCCACTTCGCCGCCAGTACCACCGCTACCAAACACCCATACCGCCAACTCGAACTCGGCACTGTCAAAGAGTTCACGGTGTCTACGATTATCGAGCATGCTCGGTCTCCTTTATAGTACACGTATAGTAACGAGGCCACTTCGAAATTTGGTCGAAGGCACCCCACTCATCGTAATGAGATAGTACCTGCAATAATGCTTGGTATGCTTTCGGAATACGTCCTTGTCGTAGTGGAGTATCAATATGTTCTCCGCCTTCTACCAAGCACAACCTACCAATTATTGTCTCGAATCTATCATGGCTAGTCAGATTGATGTGAGGGTGAATGAGCTTATTGCCAGCAGAGTTAATGACGATTCTGTTACTGACTGCTCGAAACCGACAATCAACCTTCCATGACCGCTCACTGCGGTACCGTATGAGGTAGATAACAAATGGCCCTAAGTTGTACTTGATTCCATCATCATCAATGACTATCTCAGGGGTGAGGAGCATGAGTATGTCGGGGTCGTCTTCGTAGAAGGCAAGCTCCACTAGATTCGGTTCTGCCAGCAAGCGTTCGAAATCCTGGTCGATCTCGGCTTCTGTTCGCAGGCGGTTAAACGCAAACGAACGGTACTTCAGACGGTTGGCATCTTCCTTTGCACGTTCCACTTTCTTCTCCCGTGTTGTGTAAAAGTTCTCTCTAGCGGCAACGATACGCCAGCTTTCCCTCAAATACAAGTGTTCAAAATAAAAAGACCGCCCCAGGGGGAGTGGGGCGGTAAGTCCAACGAGGGAAGTAAATGGAACTGCACACGTGCAAAGAGTGCGGAACGGGGTACGCATGCAACTCTACCGTCACTGTACCGTAGTTGCACACGTGCTGCAATACGGTAATTAGTACTAACCCTATCCCACTTTCTGATGGGCCGAAATTTTGACTGTCGCACCTATTGTATTGTCGGCGGAATTTGCTAGCGTAGAGCGAAATTGTCCTAAAAAAAGGGGGTGCGTATGGCACGCTTCACGTCTAGCCTGAGCGGTAAGAGTTACGAGATATATCTCTTGTTGCTCGTGCTCACTTATGCAGTGTTATTGTCGCTGGAGCCGGTAGAAGGTACGCGCGGATATACGGTTATTGCAGTCTTGTACGTAGGCGTACTAAGCCTACTGATTATCGATGTCGCCTACCGCGTTGTTTTCAACCGACCTGAGCGCTGGAGATCCGAAGAGGGTGGTTGGCTCATGTTCGATATCGTGGCCATGGGTGCGGCGTTCATACCAGGTCTTGAAGCGCTACGGGTGCTTCGGCTTCTCCGTGCCTTGTCGTTAATACGAGGTACACGGTTAGCCCTTAATCGATTACTGAAGTCGATAGGAGCAGCCTGGTATGAGATCCTCGTTGCTACTGCACTACTCTGCGTGAACGGGTTTTTGGCGAACGAAGCTTTCAGCGACGTCTTGCCCGAACGATTTGGGTCGCTCGGCTTTGCCATATTGGCATCAACGGGCGTGGCGCTCGGGGACGACTTTTGGTCAGTCTACAGTGTTCTTTTCTCGCAGCAGCCAGTCATTGCTTAAGTACATATTTTTATGTCCGTCATTTTCTTGGCGTTCGGTCTTGGTATGCTTTTATTCAAGGTATTTCGAACCTACGAACATGAGCTGCAGAAAGAGGAGAGCCAGTGACACGAGCCGTGCCGCGGACCCGATTCATCGGGCCCGCGGCTTTTTCATACCCAATCCGCCTTTCACACGCTGCCCGCTTCTTATCACACTCGTTTCAGGTTTCAGCATTACTCGTAGCATCCGGTTTTAGTGCAATGGCCACCCCCAAACCCTGCTCGAGCGAAATCAGTCGAGCGGGCACACTCCCTATACCAACCCCCCATCGAACGCAATCCCACCACCAATCCAAAACAACGAATTGAGATATCTCGTGTGGTGCTATAGAGTGAAGTGTATGGACGCTTCACAACTCGCGCTCGCGGTATTCGCCGGCATCAACCTCTTCGCTTTTCTCCTGGTTGGGGCCGATAAGAAACACGCCCTCCATCGTAATACCCACAAACGCACACCCGAAGGCTTTCTCTTTTTTCTCGCCACGGCGTTTGGTGCCATTGGCGTCTACCTCGCCATGCAGCTTTTTCGCCACAAGACCAAGAAGTGGTACTTCCAGCTTGGTCTACCACTCCTGATTGTGCACAATCTGGCCACGCTCTACCTCATCCGCATGTGGTGGTTGTAATGTCTACAGGTGGAGCCTATCTCACAAATGGTCTAGGGGTGAGAAATGACTAACGTCATTTTACAAGAGGTGAGCCAGTCTAGGAGACTGGCGCAAGACCATTTGTGCTATTTTGAGTTTACGAAAAATAGCCAAAAGGTGTACTGCTCCAGTAGGGAGGCCAGCTATTTTGTTAAAAATAGCGACAACCTGAACAGCTTCTGTATGAAGTCCTAGACCATTTGTTGGTGGCGCTGGTTGCGGGTATACACAAACCGGCAGCTAGCATACGAACGCCTGGTGCTATGCTAAAACCACACTAAGATACATAATTATATGGTTACCCAAGAGCTCCTCGACTACGTCCAGCAACAAAAGAACGCTGGCGTCACCGATGCCGTTATTCGCCAAAATTTGCAAAGCTCGGGATGGCAACCAACCGATATCGAGGCTGTACTCGGTGGCTACGTACCCGACGCACCGCCCGCCACGGCGACGCCGCCGACCGCGATGAGTCGCGAAGCGGCCACGACCGCAGTTGCCCAGATGGGTAAATTCAAAGCTAGCTGGCGACTCTTCACGCAATCGCTCAGGTTACTCAAAAAAGATAAAGAGGTGATGTGGTTTCCGGTACTTTCGGCTATCACCGTATCGCTCGCAGCAGTGGCATTTGTAGTAGCGCTCACGTTTTCTGGGTTCGTCACCGAACAAGATGGCGAAACTGTTATCACCAACGAGATCGGATTCTACAGCCTCCTCTTCGTTGCGTACGTGATCATCTATTTCTTGGCCACCTTCTTTCGTGTTGGTCTAACCGCCATCGTCTTCGAACGAATCAATGGCGGCGACATCGGGTTCAAAGCTGGCTTTGGGCGCGCCTCTGCTATCACGGGCAAGATTTTTGTCTGGAGTCTGTTGGCCGGTACCGTTGGTATTATTCTGCAATTTATTGCCAACCGCTCAAAAGGGTTAGGCAAATTAGCTGCTTGGCTCTTAGGTGCAGCCTGGAATATCGTCACCATGTTTATCGCACCGACGCTACTTCTCGACAATGTATCCGTTTGGAAGTCGGTTAAAAATTCAGCCAATGTCTTCAAGCAGACTTGGGGCGAAACCATTATTATGAACGTTTCGTTGTACGTCGTCTCGCGCCTCGTGTTTATGTTCTACGTCATAGCGTACATGGTGGGGCTCATAGCGTTGTTCTCAGTAGGTGCGGGTACGATTACCTACATTGTAGCGACGGCCATCTTCTTTATCGTGGTGCTCTTCACATCGATTGTGTTCTCCAGTCTAACGGAGATATTTAAGGTCGCGCTATATTCCTACGCCCGCTACGGCATCATCGCCGAAGACTTCTCACCCGAACTCATCCTCGGCGCCATCCGCGAAGACAAAAAGTAGTCACACGGTAACAAAACACTCCGCCACCCTCAGTGCGGGGTGTTTTTAGTTTTTTTGGGGGAGAAGTAGGCGCTAGTCTGTACGCGCTGTGTCATACTAAACGTATGGCAAAAAAAGAGACACACACCAACGAGGGCAGGGAAGGGGTACTGCACGACATGCAGCAGAGTATCGAGGAGATGTTTACCGAGTTTAACGTCCCGGTCGCCGTCGACGAAGCTATCGAAGGCCAGCGCAACTACCACTTTTACCTCACCCTCACCAAACCGTATCGCATGAAGCAGCTGCATGGCTACCTCGACGATCTACGGTACGCGCTTAGCTCCGACAAGGTTGAGATTCAAGCGCCCATCCCCGACCAAAAACGCATTGGTATCACGGTGCCCAAAAAAACCGTCGTACTCGATGCTGACTGGCGTAGTGCTATCGCTGCCTTCGACCCCAGTGCCGAACCACCGCTCACGGTACCCTTTGGGGTTGATGAGTTTGGGGTGCCGCACAATCTTAGTCTCACCAAACTCCCGCATACCATCATCGGTGGGACGACCGGTGCTGGCAAGACCAATGTCATCCACAGCTGTATCTGCTCACTGCTCTATCAGTACACGCCAGACCAGCTGCGCTTTATCATGATCGACCCGAAGCGAGTTGAGCTCACCATCTACGACACGTTGCCACACCTTATGACCGAGGTTATCACCGACAGCAAAAAGGCACTGTTGGCGCTGAAGTGGCTCGTCAAAGAAATGGAACGCCGCTACGACATTCTCCAAGCAGCTAATCAGCAAACCATTGCCGCCTACCACCAACACCGAAGCAAAGACGACGAACCGCTGCCATATATATGTGTTGTCTTCGACGAGGTCGCCGACCTGATGCATACCTATCCCCAAGCCTTCGAAGCCGGTATCGTGCGCCTCGCGCAAATGTCTCGCGCAGTGGGTATCCATATGCTACTCGCCACGCAGCGGCCTTCGGTCAATGTCATCCCCGGCAGCGTTAAAGCCAATATCCCTGCCCGCATCGCATTTCAGGTTGCATCACAAATCGATTCGCGCACTATTCTCGATCAAACCGGCGCCGAGAAGTTGGCTGGCCAGGGCGACGCCCTGCTCCTGACGGGCGAACTACCACGGCCGCTGCGGGTGCAGACCTATCACATCGAAGAATCCGACGTCCGCAAGATTGTTGCCGAGTCTACCGATGCAGACGCAGCGGTAGACACCCTCGACCTCGATGGTCGCACCGAGCCCGCATCATTCTTCGAATCGCTCACCGCCGAAGAAGAGGACGACCTCTACCAAGAGGCAAAGCAAGCGGTAATAGAATCGGGCAAAGCCTCGACCTCGTACCTCCAACGCAAGCTTAAGCTCGGCTACTCCCGCTGCGCCCGCCTCATCGATATGCTCGAAGAGCAGGG
>CAZZPW010000038.1:2159-6150 GCA_964655825.1 uncultured Candidatus Saccharibacteria bacterium | reverse complement strand
GTTGGCTTAGCGCTTTCAGATGAGCGTGGTCAGATGGCCTTTCCGCACGATGTAGTGCCTAACTCACCTGAGTTGGTGTCGACGCTCGAGAGTGTTATCGCTGAGCAGCACGTGGAGGCAATTGTTATAGGACACTCCAAGCAGCTTAACGGGAGCGACAATCCGCTTCACGAAGCGGTAACCGAGTTAGTGACCGACCTCACGCTCGCGACGGGGCTGCCAATTCATCTCGAACCCGAGCAGTATACGACCCAGGAGGCCGTCCGCTGGCAGGGTCGGACCGATAAAACCGATGCAGCGGCAGCGGCTATCATTTTAAATAGTTATTTAAGTCGACAGCATATATGACGGAAGAGACAACTCCCCAAACCGAGGGCGCAACCGCAACTGAATCAGCTGAGACGCTCATTTCGTATGGTGATTTTGTAAAGCTTACGATTCGCGTCGGAACGATTACGACCGCCGAGGTGGTACCCGACGCCGACAAGCTGTTACGTCTCGAGGTGGATTTTGGCGATGAAACCCGTCAGATTGTCTCGGGTATTCGTGACTTTGTCGATACACCGGAATCATTGGTTGGGACGCAAGCTCCGTTTATTACCAATTTAGCGCCGCGTACCATTCGTGGACTTGAGAGCCAAGGTATGATCCTGGCTGTGGGCGACGAAGACACTTTCGCATTTTTGCGACCAGATCGCCGAGTGCCTCCAGGAACAACGGTACATTAGTTTGCGCACGGGGCTACGTTGGCGGTAGGCATGAGTATGGTGTGGAGAGTGTCGTACCAGGGTAGGGAATATCGTATACTGTAGGGAATGTCATTACGTTCGTTTGTGCATCGGGTGCTTCCCGTCCCTAATTATCTTCGCTTACCGAGTGTCGGGGTTGATGTGTCTGATTCGTCATTGAAGTTTGTGCAGTTTCGGCCCGACTACGATGATCACGCACTCGAACTCGCGCAGTGGGGAGATATTGATATCCCCGAACAAACGGTTGCTCGCGGAGAAGTGCTCGATGTTGAAAAGCTCACGGCGACGCTGCGTGAATTCAAGCGCCAAACGAAGGCCACCTACGTACGCCTGTCGTTACCCGAAGAGCGGGCCTACCTGTTCGAGACCGAGATTAAGCGCGGTACACCATATAAAGAAATTCGTGGTGCACTTGAGTTTCGTCTTGAAGAAAACGTACCACTCTCACCCCGAGACGCTTTTTTCGATTACGAGATTATCGCACCGGCCAGTGAGACTGCTCCCTTGCGCGTGTCGGTAACGGTGTATGCCCGAGAAACCATCAACCAGTACTACGAAGCAACCCGAGCGGCGGGGCTCATCCCCCTGTCGTTTGAGGTTGAGGCTGCCGCTATTGCCCGCGCCACGCTTCCGCCGGGTGAGCAGGGAACCCACATGATTATCGACTTTGGGAAGACCCGGACCGGGATCGGTATCGTGCACCGCGGCACACTCATGTACACCTCAACTATCGACATTGGCGGCGTAGAGCTCTCGCGTGGACTCGAAGCAATTTTAGGTGCAACTGACGCCGCACAACTCACCACTATTAAGAATACGATTGGGTTGACGGAGTCTACTGAGTACCCCAAGGTCGCGCCACTCATCCGCACTGAGATGGAAAAAATTATTAACGAGCTCATGCTGCGAATGCAGTACTGGAACTCGCACGCTCGTGGCCTCGAAGACCACGAAGTTGAGTCCGTTGTGCTTTGTGGTGGCAGCTCTAACCTCAAAGGGTTGCCAGCGTTTGTGGCGGAGCGACTCGGCGTGCCCGCCACCCGGGCCCAGGTATGGCAAAATGCCTTTTCGCTCGACGACACCGTGCCACCAATTGACCTTCGTCACTCCTACGGCTACGCCACCGCTATTGGCCTTGCTTTAGCGGGACACATTGCATTCTATGATTAATCTCATTCCACCAGTCGCAAAACGAGCAATGCTACGCGAGTACTGGCAGCGGGTCGCTTTAGTGTGGCTGCTATGCTTGTGTGGGTGTATGGTGCTCGCTGGGTTGTTAACGGCACCGTCGTTTGTGCTGGTCCAAAGCCAATTACAAGCCTACCAGTCGCAAGTGCAGTCTGCTGCAGCTATGGCGTCTGAGCAAGATGCGCTGGCGGAAACTATTACCACCACGAATGAGCAGGCAGCGACGGTGCTAGCAGCGGGGCAAGTGCCGAGCATGACTGCGTATCTTGAGCAGGTACGAGCCTTAGCAAACCAGGGAATTACTATTTCCCGTATAGAAGTCGTCCGGGCCGACACGTCTATTAGCGAGGTAGTTGTTTCAGGTGTGGCTGACACTCGGGTGAGCCTAACCACCTTTGCTAATCGTATCGAGTCTTCCCCACAGTTTTCCGAAGCCAGCGTGCCGTTGGAGAATTTAGCGGCTAACGAGGACATCGCATTTACATTACAAATCGCTGTAACGCCTGCGTCTTAAGTTTATGACCGCTACCACCAGACGTCTCCTAGTTGTACTAATTATCACCGCCGGTATGGCGGCTGGGTTGTTGGTTGTGGTGCTCCAGTTGCAAAGTCGGGCGGTAGCACTTGAAGAAGCGCTGCAAACCATTGCCAATCAAGCAGCAGTCGAGCGAGAATTTGCGGCGTTGTCTGAGCTTTTAGAGCGTACTAGTCAGGAACGAGCTCAAATTACCGAATACTTTGTAGTTGGCCAGGCAGGGAGCATTGCTTTTTTAGACCAAGTGGAGGCACTGGCCGCTGCGGAAGCCATAGAACTTACTAATCCACGGCTCACCACGGGTGAGAGCACCTCACTCAACTCCCCGGTTATACAATTGACCTATAATTTCGCGGGTACAGAAGTAGCCGTGAATAGGTTTATCGCTTTGCTTGAGCAGGTTCCCGTTGCAAGTTATCTAGCAGCCCTGTCGTTTGCAATACAAGAGCCGCCAGGTGGAGCACCACAGGTAACCGGCAGCTTTACCATCCACGCGGTAACCACCAACCTAGATGTATGATTACTAAAGCTGACATTATACAGATGGTGAAGCGTATTCACCGCGAAAGTCACGGACTACCACCTCGGCGGCTCATGTATCCAGCGCGTGAGTGGGCGATCGGAGTCGTGCTCACCTTAGTGATGGTAGCAGTGATCTGCATCCTCAGCGGTGTCGCCTACCTATATTTAAGTGACATCGCTGAGCGGGTAGAACCAGTGACACCGACAACAGTACGCTACGATGAAAATGCCGTGGCGCGTGCGCTCGAGCTTTACGAATTACGCGCGCAGCGCTCCGCCAATCTGGGAGCCACCGCTCCAGCTTTACCGCCGCTACGAACGACACCACCTGATACTGCAACGAGTAGTGCGACTTCCAGTTCCGTGCTACCAGTAGACGATACCGCCACCGCACCGGTAGCTACGGCAACACCCCAGATAGGTACCAGCACGCCAACCGCCGCGTTTGATGCAGAAGAGACCGACGTGGTGCCGGTCGAAAGTGGAGAGACATTGCAGGTGTTTTAGGAACGGGTTAGAAATCTACGTACGGGAAGAGAAGGGTAGGTTATGGGGTCACGGCGTACCTGTCCTTTTAATGGGTTTATGTAGTTACCGTACCGCAGTCGCACATTAGCAAAGGTACGTGCGTGATACACAAAACGCGTACCGTCACAACGGTACGCGTTTTGTTTGCGGCGGTGCCCCCACCAGGACTCGAATCGTACCGATTCCACACGCTTCTTTTTGGGTATTTAGCTTCGTACCCCGCAAAATTCCACAAACGCTTTTCGAGTCCTTATGACCAAAATAAAACACCAGACACAAGATCTGGCATTTTATTTCGGTGCCCCCACCAGGACTCGAACCTGGATCAAAAGGATAGAAGCCTCCCGTTTTATCCATTAAACTATGGGGACGATACACCAAAGATAGCAAATTTTTCAAATACATAAAGCAAAATCCTGCGATTATGTCGCAGGATTTTGTTTGCTATAAAATAGTAGACAAGAAAAAA
>CAZZPW010000038.1:0-2059 GCA_964655825.1 uncultured Candidatus Saccharibacteria bacterium | reverse complement strand
GACCTACCCTCACCATACTCCTGTACTTTTAGTTTGTCTGTGGTCTGGTGGGGACAAGTCGTGAAAGGGGAGTTTGGTGCCCACGTACTATGAGGCGATATGTCAAAAATGCCCCTACTCGCTGGTATTGTCTTTGCAGCAACGGTCAGTGCAGTACTCACCCAACCATTGTCTAACACGGTAGCTGCGCCAACTCCAGCTACCCAATCATTTACCGAGACCGAGGCCGGTTTTGACCCAATGCCCGAGGCAATGCCAACCCCGTATACGCTCGGGAAGGGTAATCGCTACACGCTCGAAGAGTTGCGCACCTGGCAGCGCACCCCCGGGCCAACCCGAGTCGGGGTACAAATTGGCCACTACCAAAACGACGAAGTACCGGAAGAGCTAGCCGGCCTTAAGCGTAACGGGGCGGGAGCCGTTTGGGGTCCGTATAACGAGCGGGACACGGTCGAGGTGGTGGCGCGGCAGATAGCCGCCGAGCTGGAAGCAAACGGTATCGAGGTTGATATCTTGCCGGCGATGGTGCCTCCTGGGTACGAAGCCGATGTCTTCCTGGCGATTCATGCCGATGGTAACCCCAACGAGTCGGTGCGGGGGTATAAGTTTGCTGGCCCGCGGCGCGATTACTCCGGTCGCTCGCAGGTGTTGGTCGACGCACTGTACGACAGCTACGGCGGCGCCATTACCTCGATGCCCGAAGACCCCAACATCTCTCGCCGGATGACGGCCTACTACGCTTTTAACTGGGCCCGCTACGAACACGCCATTCACCCGTATACCCCGGCCGCGATTGTTGAGCTTGGGTTCTTGACCAACGCGGCCGACCGAGCGTTGATGCGCAATCAGCCAGAGCGGTTGGCGCAAGCAGTCGCGAAGGGTACGCTAACGTACCTCACCAATCCACCCGCCGTACAGCTGAGCCCGCAACGATTTAAAGAACCTGCCCAGCCCATTGTTGGCACCCTTACCTGTGTACCCCTACGGGAGGAGCGCTTGCGTCGGGCCGACCGCTATCCCTGTGAGGCAGGGGTGGTAACCAGCAGTGGAGCAGCGTACCTGCTTCCTAGTGTCGCCAGCACCTCACCTGATCTTGGTCGCCAAGTTGCAGTGACTGGTACCTTCCGCCCGGTCCAGGTCCTCGATAACTATTTCTGGTTCCCGTACGAGGTGGGTGGGTTTATAGAGGGAGCGAGCGTAGAAATTCGAGCTAGTGAATAAAATCTGGTATACTCGCCGACAATTGCCGGAGTGGCGGAATTGGTAGACGCGTGCGCTTCAGGTGCGTATGCCTTCGGGCGTGGAGGTTCAAGTCCTCTCTTCGGCACAACAAAAAACTGACCAGTTGGTCAGTTTTTTGTTTGTTGTGTGATGTGGGATTGCGCCAGAACATTTTATATGAAAATACCCCAACACTCGCGTGAGGGATATCCTCTGAGTGTGGGGTGTCTGTGGTTGCTAGCCAACCAAGACAAAGAGTGCGCCAATAAGAGCGAGATTTCTCGCAGCTTCTGAATCTCCTCCGAAGACAAGGACAGCCAGTGCCGCACAAGCGCAACCAAATCCGAAAGTTTTCATCTCCGTACTCCTGTCAAACTGAAAGTAAAGTACAACAAATTTAAATATATGTCTAGTGCACCATATGAGGCGATGTTAGAACTATTTTATCGCAATATGATAGAGTTAAATTATGAAAACGACACTCTATCTCGGTCTATTAGTGCTAACTGCTGGAGTTTTTTATCTCATGGGCAGTCTCAATTCGGAGGTGGTATACGTTGAATCTTTAGAAATAACGCCATCTCAAGAAAGAATTGACTTTGAGTTTGCCGCCGAAAGTTTGCCGAGGGGTGGATTAGATATACCTGCTCAATGGTTCATTATGGATGGTATGGCTGGAGAGGAAAAGATGATGTTTATATTTGGATATGCAGATAACCGTTCAGTTTGCGAACATACTTTGGAACTAGCAAGAGAAGAAGCACCTTGGAGAGAGTTCAGGTGTGAAGATGCTAATTGATTTTTATAATAGGCAAAACTATCGAAGTAATAAAACATT
>CAZZPW010000037.1:0-6305 GCA_964655825.1 uncultured Candidatus Saccharibacteria bacterium | reverse complement strand
GGTGGTACAACCAGCTACGCCCCCCTCGTTTGTTACGACGGCCCAGACCTAGAGGTGGTTGATATTTCTCTCGAACCGGTTGGCGGTGGTCGGATAGTGCAGCTCTACTCACGCGATAATGCGTTAGTTACGCTAACCGAAACGGTCACTGTGAGCGAAGCAAGTGACTTCTGGCGCCAGCTCGGTGCTTGGCTTCTGCCCGCATTCGTTTCTGCGAATGGTGGCGGAGGTGGCGGCGGTTCATTTGCTGCGCCCGCTCCGCAAAATACAAACCAGCCATCGAGCGCTCCACTCACACCACAAACCGTCTCGACTGCCGATGGTAGTGGTCGGGTAACCGTACAGGCCGGTGTACCATACATCACCCGAGTCACGGTCGAAAACGTAGGTGACATACCAACCGATACCGCTAGTTTAGCTGAGTTAGCGCTGGCACAGCCAGACACTGCTGCTTTTATGGCACCACTCGCGTGGCTGCGTAATCTGGTTACTAGCGTTGTGAGTCTCTTTGCACCAACCGCCCTCGCTGGCGGAGGTGGCGGCGGCGGAGGTGGCGGAGGTGGCGGCGGAGACGGCGGTGGTACCGGTACCTACACAGTGAGTGGCGGTGGTGGTGGTGGTACGAACAGTTACAGCAGTATCGATGCCGCGCGCGCGGAAGCAGAAAGTCGCTCCAGTAACACCGGTGCAGCCATTGACGACCGTACTGATGAGCCTGGTAATATCAGCTCTGGCGGCGGCGGTGGTGGTACCGGTAGCTATAGCGGCGGCACAGGTAATTACACTGGTGAAATCAGCTACTTTACTGAGACTGTAACGAGAACGTCCCCAAACCAACGAATTGGCGCTGGACAGTATGCTGTAACGAGCGATTACAGCTCAGCTCTAGCAACAGCAAATTCACTTAATCGTGGCAACGAATTACAGAGTGGTCTAGAGGCAAGGGTCGGTACCAACCCCAATACGGGTGAGTACAGTGTTAATGTCGGCCCGGTAGATAGTGGTGGTGACAACGACGGCGGCGGACTTTCTAGCGGCGGTACCGTTAGTTACCAAACTGGCGGTGGGTCTCGCCCACCGAGTACGGGTGGCCAGAGCGGCTACACCGGTGGCCAAAGTGGCTACACTACCACCCAGCCTCGCTGCCCGACTATTCCGATGCCAACGTACCGCAATGAGGCACCGTATGGCGTCAATGGCGGCTTCCCGGTCGCACTCTACATCGACGATAACGACGATGGTGGTGCCGGTACTGCCGACTTCGACCGCAGCGCGTACGTGAACAATGTTGCCGCTCTCGCTGTTGGTGAGCGCACGACAGTCAGCTTCCCAGCCGTTACCTTCGAAGAAGGCGAGCACTGGGTACTGGTCGAGGCCGATTTACCCAACGAAGACGATGAAGACAATATGGGCACTATTAGTGGTGTTGGCTGTGACAGTAACGACGGGTGTATTGAAGAGGTTCGACAGTCAAACAACGACCTCGATGTTGAAGTTGTTGCAGTCGACTCACTCCTTACCCTCGGTTCGTTCATTATCGAGACCAACACTGGTACCAACATACGTAATGCGCCTATTAGCGATATCTCAGACAAGTCAGAGCGTGATATGACCGGCACCACTAACGATGTAGGGCTGTACTGGGAGGGAGAGAATATCGACTTTAACACCTGTCGTGGCACGAGCGAAGACAGTAGTGGTGCCAGCGTTAATGACTTTACCGGCTCGTTTAACGCGCGAGAACTTAACCTCTACGCTCAAAGCCGGTTTACAACCGTTGGCTACGGCCCCCTTTACGACCCCGTTATCGACGAGCCCGGACCAAACGAGTACCACACCTACACCCTCGAGTGTCGCACCACGCAAGGCTTTATTGTGAGTGACACCGTCGCGATAGCAAACGATACCGTATTGCCGAGTGTTGACCTCGACGTTGATGTTGACGACCGCGAAATTGCGCTCGGCGATAGCGTCACCGACCAACCGTTTAGCGTGACCAACCGAGGTACCGACGATGCCGTTGGCGCGAGCTACACCATCGATATCATTGGTGCAGAGCGCGGCTCAGGCGACGACCTTACCATTCCAGGCGGGTCAGATATCGACACGACAGAGAGCATTACGACCTGGACACCCGCTGCGGCTGGTAACTACCCGGTCACCGTGTGTGTCGACCACCCCAATCAGTTTGGTCCAGCCGACTGTGATTCGGCAACGATTAGTGTGGTCGATGACGATCCCGACATTGACCCAATTCCAGACCCAGATCCGACTGGTGACCCAATTCCAGACCCAGATCCGACTGGTGACCCGGTGACGCCACCAGCGTGTAGTAACGAAGGTGCGCCTGGGGTGACTAATCCTGACGACGACAACGATGGTTTCGTAGATGATGAAGATCCTGGCTGCTGGAGCGACCCAGTTGATCCAAGTACATACGATCCTGATGATGACGATGAGTTCCACGTCCCAGTAAATCCAGGTATCTTTATCACGCAGCCAGCTGGACCTCCTCATGTTGTGCGCCAGGGTGAAGACGTGGAGGTTGGTTGGAATACTAACTTCAATCGCAACTGTGTCCTCTCAACCAATCTCGGCGTTCCCAACGGAACCGACTTGACGACTGTCACTGAGACAACGCTCGAAGCGCGCCGTAACGCACAATTTACTGTTACATGTGGCAACCTCTCGGACAGTGTCGACCTTAGGGTGATCCCAGTCCTCTTCGAGACGTAGGCCGATGGGGTACTGATTAAGCAAAAAACCGGCGGCATTAGCCGCCGGTTTTGTGTTCTTCAGCCCCACTCCTCATACAATGGGTATATAAAAAAGGCCGCGACTCGTCGCGACCTTAGTCTCATTTGAGGAACGTTCATTCTCGGAAGTGGATGGTGTAGGTGCCATCGTTCTCCTCTACCAAGGTTATGGTGAGCCAGGCCCCCTCAGTCTCGGCGGTGAACTCCGCCAACAGCGACAGTGCCTCGGCACACGATTTGAGGTAACGCACCTCAAGGCGGTCGCCATTGAGCTGGTAGTGCTCAGGCCCCTGCAGGTCGCTCGTAATCGACGTGCAGGTGCCGGTGATGGCACTGGTTTCTGCGAGCCCTGTGCCGGGAAGGATTGCCAACATAAGCGCAATAGAAGAAACGGTCTTCATAATCTTCATGATAAGTCCTTTCGGTTGCCTGATATAAATTAAACATATATATAATATTTTGTCAAATACGCACGTCGTCTTCGATTGAGTGCGGTATACTAAAATGTCTGTATGTACTCAAGTTTTGGTTGGTCACGGTATCGATTCGTAGCGGTCGGACTGCTGTCGGGCGCGTTACTTGGTGCGGGTAGCGTGTGGTTCGCACTCTGGCCGCTGTCGCTACTTAGTTTTGTCGGGGTTACCTACCTTCTCCACGAAGCACCCCGACGGCAGGTAGGGTGGTATTTAGCTGTAGTAGGTGTAGCCGCGTATGGTTGCTCCTATGCAGCAATGTATTGGAGTATCTTACCGCTTGACTGGCTCGGTATTGGGCTGGGTTCGGGGGCTCTATTGGTCGGAAGTGTCTGGTTGCTGACGGTTAGTATTTTTGCTTCTGTTTTTGGGTTTTTATTACGTGTCGCGGCCGGGCGGGGTAGCGGTCTTTGGACGACACTCGCGCTTGTACCGAGCCTGTACGTATTGGTAGATGCAGGGGGCGCATTGCTATTTAGTTTGGTATTCGCCGGATCGTTTTCAACACTAGGAGTCGACCATACTATGGGTTCACCCGGCTATCAGTTAGCTGATAGCGATTTGTTGCGACACGTTGCGTGGGCTGGGGGTCTATACGGTCTCGTGTTTGTGCAGGCAGCGTTTGGAGTCGTTGGGTATTACGTGGTTCGTGCTACAGGGCGCTGGCGGTGGTGGTACCGGAGTGGTTGGGTACTAGTTTGGGGAGTGCTGGCCAGTAACGTGTTGAGTGTGCCAGCACAGCCAATTGCCACTGATACACCGACCGTATCGGTTGGTGTGGTCAGTACGTTTGACAGCGAATTTATTTCAGCCACACCCGCGGAGCAGTTACAGTTCGCTGTATTTCGGCTACCTTCTGATATCGATGTTATTGCGCTCCCCGAAGATACCCGATACGTACAGTACATGGATGCAGCACGCGCTGAGCAGCTAGCGACGTACTTCACCAATGCGTACGTACTTGATTCGGGCTCAATTCCTACTGCTACTGGGTTGCAACCCGAGATTCAGGTATACGATACTGGTGCACGGCGTGTCGCCACGTCCTCTAAAGAATTTCTGATGGTGTTTGGTGAGTATCTTCCATGGGTATACCAAGGCCTAGGCACGCTTTTCGGATTAGATAGCGTGCTTACCCAACTACAGGAAGAGCATCGGTATCAGGTTACCGATCCCCAGCCACTTGCAATTGAGGGTATACCAATCAGTGTGAAGTTATGTTCCGATGCAATTAGCCCAGCGGTATACCAGCGCGATACGCGAGCTGGCGCGACCATACTTTTTAACTTAGCATCGCACGGATGGTTCCATCACTCCCGAGCCTTGCAGCACATGGCTGTCCGTGGCGGACAGGTTCGTGCGGTCGAGAATGGTCGCTGGTATATACGTGCTGGACACGATAGCCCATCGCTGGTTATCGATCAGCGGGGGGTGGTGGTTGCAGCGCACCGTTGGTTTGAAATTGAGCCCCTTGCGGTGAATGTGCCAGTACTTTCGCACCGTACACTCTATGCCCAAATTGGGGTATGGGTACTCGCACTACCGTTGTTCGGGGTACTGGTATACTTGATTGGTAGGCGTTTTCGCGCTTGTAAATCATCGCACAAACAGTAATATGTCCGTCTCGTGCAAAAAGTCGTTACTCGATACGACCCGGGTACGTGCATCTATAGCGCTTCTCGACTCGTATATATTCGTTACTAAGCTAAGCAGCGGTCTGTACGCCAGGTGATACGTATGAATCAATATTGGTCTGACAAATTCATAACGGCAAGCGCTGTGGGACTAGCCATAGCGGTGTGTACCGCTATGGCCCCATCACTTGCGCAGAGTTGGCAGTGGTTAGTTATGTTGATGATGCTTGCTGGCTACACTCATTTTTTTATTGGCGGTTTTTATCAGTGGCGCGGTGTTCAGCGTCGTCAGCGGTCTTATGAGCAGCGCTGGTTTTGGGCCCTTACCGTCGTTTCACTCGTGATTGCTTGGGCAACTATTCAATTATTTGGGCTCACACTGTTTGTGGTCGGTACCCTTATGTATTTTTTGCTTCACGGATATTTTAATGAACTCACACTCTACGAACGGCAGACCGGGAAAACAGCCTCACAATCGTTAGTCGCCGCAGTAATGTTGTTCTTTCTGGGTACGCTCCTGTACGGTATTGGACATCCCAGTTGGTTTTTTAATGCGTCGCTTACGTTTGCATTACCCAGCGCACCGTGGTTGGCAGCGTATAGTACTACCGATCCGATTGCTCTGATAGCTACCTGGCTTGGTGGAATCGTGCTTGTGATGGCACTACTGTTAGCTGCGTATCATTGGGTTCGTCGGCCAGGAGTAGTTAATAGTCTCGGGTTGCTTGGCTTAACGAGCGGTATCGCATTAACATTTTTGTTTCAACCAATTCCGTACGTCTACGTGTTAGTTGGAGTTTTGCTCTACCACTTTATCGTCTGGTTTGTGTTTTACGCGCACCAGTTTGCTGCTCGATCAAAGGTGTCGCTGCAACGGTATTTACTCTTTCATGTTGTATTAATCGGCGGTGCGGTGCTCGTGAGTGATTTCATCGCTACC
Organism: uncultured Candidatus Saccharibacteria bacterium; assembly: GCA_964655825.1. GTDB lineage: Bacteria > Patescibacteriota > Minisyncoccia > Phycocordibacterales > UBA918 > OLB19. The sequence goes on along the minus strand of CAZZPW010000037.1, from coordinate 502 downwards.
CACCCTATTTTTAATATGGCTATTTTTCTAACGTTTACAACTTGGCACATTACAGCCTCATTTTTAAACGAACCATGGTTTAAGCGGTGGGTAGGATTAGCGTAGCGTGATACTAACGAGCGCTGTGCGGCAGGTCGCTGTTTTAGTAAGGGGAGGGCAACCAATCGGTACACCTTAAGAGTGTCTTTTGTGTTGTGCTCTCGCCAGGAATGTCGACCCGTACCGGATCAGTACAGGTTGTCGATATTTTTTCCTAGCGTCACAAAATATTAGGCAACCTCTTCGACTCCTGACGGACTGTCTCCCAGACAGTCCTGCTCGAGCACGAACAGAAAAGGCCCCGAGGGGCTCTTTTCTGTAATCGTGCTCTCGCCAGGAGTCGAACCTGGAGCACCGGTACCGCAAACCGGTATTTTATCCATTAAACTACGAGAGCAAACGAGCAACCAAATGGATGCTTGCATACATTTGTGTTGCGAGTGCAGCTCTCGTTCGTGACGCT
>CAZZPW010000036.1:0-6671 GCA_964655825.1 uncultured Candidatus Saccharibacteria bacterium | reverse complement strand
CAAATAAGCCTTTTTTCTGGACTGCTCGAATACCATTAACGTTCCACGAGTAGATTCGCATAGGCAGAGTCTACTATAGAGTGGTCTATCAGTGAACAGTAACGTTACTAAACGCTGAAATATGCTTCGCTTAGAAGTAGAAAATTGGTATCGAGTGTAACAGAACTACGCACTTTGTCATTTACATTTGCTAAAATAACTAGAATGAATGAGCAGTCACCTTCAACACAGTTCATAGAAAGTGAAGAGAACTTAGCGGTAGTAGACAGAGTGAAACATAGCACAGCTGATTCAACTGGACGAAACGAACAAAAGCGACTATGGCGTGAGCAAATGAACGCCTACATCGAAGCAAATATCGCTGAAATTGTGGATAACCATATACCTGAAGACGCGTATGTTGAGGTGACTAAACACCCGGAAACAGGAGAATCTCTAAAGGTAGTAGATGTCAGTACATTGCAAACATTGGTAGCCAATGGCATCAGCGTAAAGGGTGTGCAAGTTAAAAGAGACCTAATTGCTCTGCAGCTCTATCAGCGACACCTAGGTGACGACAAAGAGTGTGTGACCACAACACAGGTTGCGAAAGGTGACTATACTCCGAAGCCACTCTTTTATACTCCTGCTTCTGTAGAAGCAGCTACGGACCCATTGGAAATTGCAGATGCTGAGTACCATCTGCCACTGTGGGAACTGCAGTTAGGCAAAACACTCAGTGGTCGCGAAAGCGTGTACCCAACCGAGGACGGCGCCCACCTCACAGCGTTTGAAGCTCGAGTAGCAATCAAACTTTTTAAAGACGGTGACGCCAGAAGAAGTCTCAAAGATGGCAGGTTATATGTAAAACATCCCGACAAAAAGAGAGAACCGCTCACGAAACAGACGCTTAAAGCATACAACTTGCTTGACCGTTTGGTGAACGAGTACGACCCAGCAGGTCGCCGTGGTATTCGAGAGGGGTTACAGGTGGAGCTGCCCAATTTACTACACAGTGGAGCGTTGCAACTGGACGACATTAGAGAGTTGAATGCCAATAAAAATGAGGTCAGTAGTAGCGGGAGCGTTTCACTCAATGAAGTCCTTCATTACGTGGGCCGAAACCATACCGGGTCGGTTGCCGAACGACTCGATGATGATAGTGCGGTATTGTTGTCTGAAGAATCAGGCACTACAGTCGTAACCGGACTTTTTACCATTGTTGACCGTGAAAACGCGAGTGACGAATATGTGAATGAGCAAACAGGTCATCGCAACGTACGGGCGAATATTGATAAGACAAAACCGGTCGTTATAGATTACGAACGGTTGCTAGCGAACGATCAGTCAGGTCTTCAAGGTGAATTGCGACCAGAAAAAGTGAAAGCGCTGCAAAAACTTATTACGGATCGTTTCACCGCACTGAACGATGTAGCTGATAAAGCTGAAGATCTGGTGAGAAGTGAAGCGCCACAGCTAGACGAAGACCAGCTCAAGGAAATGGCCGAGCACGTGCGCACGACGCTTATTGCGCAGGCTCAGAAAGTAGTTGAGTTAGCCGCCTCTGCTACCGATGAGCGTTCATTACGCCAATCGCTGACTTCATTTACGTTCGATGCTCGGGCGTATGTAGCCCTTCTGCAATCACTGGGGGTAGAACGAATGCTCTCTAATCCCCTTCGAGAAGTAGCATCGACAGAATTGACTGAAGCACAACAACAGCGCATGCTTTCGCTACTCCGCGAAAACTATCAAGCCATGTATCCCGGTGAAGAATACAAAGAATTTAGAGACGCTGTCGAGTCGAGTCTAATTAAGTCATTTCACAATGATCTAACGAAGTTTTACCTACTTGAAAATGATGATGAAATTGTCAGTTTTAATAGATTTGACAAAATTAGAGATAATTCAGATAGAAAAATTTTGTATTTTGGCTCATTTAATGCAGATAGTACCTATCGAGGTGTCGGCGGGGAAATGCTTGAAAAAACAATTGAGAAAAAAATGCACAATAGTGATTTCATATTTGCACACTGCGACCCCAAAATGGCGATTAGTCAGAAATATATCGAAGATGGTTTTGTTGCAACACAAACTGAAACAGTTGCTGGTCATTTTAGCTTTGAAATCTGGCGTTCTGGGACCGTCCTAGAAAACCTAAAAACGAAACAGATGACAAAAGATGATTTGGTCGCAAAAGCAAATATTTCGCCAGGCCCAGAAAGTGATTATTTTGTGCGCGAAGTAGAGCCTAGTGATCGATTCGATGAGTTAGATAGCGGCCTCGCGTATCTTTTGACTAGATATTTCACCTATGAAGTAAAAACGTATGTCGCTTTTGAGCTAAATCCAGCCGTATCAAAAGAGTTTGTATTAATGACTGGCGATGAGGAGACTGAACAAACAGTTTAGACAATCTCCCCACTACTCAATTCCCACAAACTCTCAAACAGATACTTGTGAGTATTGGCGATGAATTGGTCCGTAATAATAATGCCAACCAGATATTCGTCAGTGAGGGTAATGTATGACACTTTGTTGTCATAGATTTGCACATCAGTTTGAAAGGGAATCAGATTGGCCGAAGCGCTAATGAGTTTGGTGTGCGTCGTGTCGCCATCATAGGATCTTAAGAACTTTCGCGCTGCAGGAGAATCAATCACCAGACCCCGCTTTTTCACATTCGTATCTTCACGAATTGCCGAATACTCTGCGTTTAGCTCTGGAATATACTTGGCGATGGCTTCTAAGTCAGCATAGGTCAAGATTTCCTCTGAAGCGGTGAGACTATCGAGAAGCACTTCCCACACACCGTCTTCACCCTCATAAAACTGTACCCCTGGTTTTCCAACACTCAAGTTAAATAATGATGAAAGTTTACCGGAGGTGACCAAAAACTGCTTTTTGATGCGCTCGATCTTCTCTTTCTGTTCCTCAATCACTTTAGTAATAGCGACAGGGTGCTTTGGCGTAAATTTAGCGATCTTTCCAGTTTCATCGGACTTTGACGCTAGATCTAGACCGATTAACTCCTCAAGTACCTTATATACGAGTGGCCGAGAGAGTGTAGTACCGCTAGGAATGGACTTAGCAATAGCACTAGCGGGGGATTCCCCGAGCTTTAGGAGTACTTCATACACGATAGCCTGCTCTTTTGAGAGACCGGTATCAGTGATTTCTTTGGTATATTCTAATTGAATCATGTTATTACAATAGCATATATATTGTATTTGTCACAATACTGTGACATTAATATGTTGAAAACTAGGCAAATATTTATTTGAAAATAAGTATTTTGTCCATGTTTAGCCTTTTTTTGTATATATTTCTTGACAATACATTTAATCTCTGGTATGCTTTAGACAGTTAAGAAAGAGGAAGCTAAAAGGCTTCACTTTCACAAGGAGAGAGTACCTTACTTTCAAACGAGCGAGCGAAATGAGCAAATGCTTTTGTTCATTTCCGAGCGAGTGCAGAAAGAAAGATCTTTACAGGGAATCAGAAGAGAGATAAGAGCCGAGAAGCTCGCGCTACTAAGTAGCCGGTGACCACAGCCGAAAGTGTGGCAGGCAAGGAGGTTCGAGGAACACCTCTTATCAAACTCCGGTTCGTTTGCCCGAAGTATTGAGTCGGCCGCAAACCCACTCTACCGGCTGATACCGTCAGATGGTGACGGCAGCCACATACTTCACCCGTTGATTTCCCGAGCAAGTGCTCGGAAGGACATCGACTGGAGAGGAGTAACTAACCACTACTTGTCTCCAGAAATGTCCTTGACCAGAAATGGATTGCAAGGAAAGTTCATTACAAACCCATACAACACACAGCGACTCTTACGAGGGCGTTTACAAAATACTTTCGTAAGAGTCGCATAGTGTGATTCTGGCAAAACGCCGGCCTATGGCGAAGTGGAGTGGAGACGGTCATGAAAAAAATTGTCCTCGCCGGTCCGCCTCGGTCCGGCAAAAGTTGCATGCGCGAGGGTCTCAAGCAGGCCATGCGCATGATTGAGAATGCGCCGTATCCGTACGTGATCACGGCGTGCCCCGACGGCGAGGGAGCGTGGTTCCAGGAAACTGTGAACAATGACCCCGAAATCGCGGCGGCGTGTAAGGCGGCCTACAAGGCCAAATTCACGCCGGAATTCGTGCAGCGGATAGCGGACTCAGTTCGCAACTGCTCACTCGAGCTAACCCTCATAGACATCGGCGGGATTCCGTCGAAAGAAAATGAGGCGATCTGCGAAGCGGCAACGCACATGGTCATCCTCGCGGGTGACATGAGCAAAACCGCCGAGTGGCACGAGTTTGCCGCAAAGGTTGGTCTCACCGTGGTCGCCGAAATCCACTCGGATTATCACGGTGAGAAGGATGAAATCGAGGGCAAAAGCCCCGACGGAGTCCTTCGCGGTTCGGTTCACTACCTCGAGAGAGGCGAACCGGTCGCGAACCGCCCGATGATTCAGGCGCTCGCCGAGCACCTGGTCAACCTCAACTGAAACGACAACCAGAGGAGATTCCCATGTCGTACAACATCAACCGCACCACCGTCACCGCCAACGGTTCGAACGCCGATCTGTTCAAGGTCGGATTCGGTGAGCCGGCGCAGAACGACGCCATCGTCCGTGCCGCTGAGGCCCGCCTCGGTGTGCTCGGTGAGCTCGGTGGCGAGCTGGCACTCATCAACGGGCCGGCCTCGCTCCCGGTCGCTGTCGTTCTGGCCCACGGGCTGCTGCACGTCTACGGTGCCATCGGGGTCTTCGACCCCAAGATGGGCGCCTACGTCGTCGCGGCCGCCCATGGTGGCACCTACTCGGTCGGGGATCTGATCTCCGCCGACAGCGTCGCCGAAGCGGCCTGACGGTCAACCCTTGACAATACGCGGGGACATACGTATGGTTGCCAGAAAGTCCACTGGTGTAAATGTATGGGCAATGGTTAATAGGTTCGAGAGGTTATCCTAGGTCAAAACCTCTCACTGTCTCGAGATGTGCATCTCGACTGATGAGTCCAAAAGGACGAAACAGTAGTTCCTTGAAAAGTCGAAGTAGTTACTTTGTGAAAAGCAGTGAGTACGCTTGAGTGTTTTCACTACTTTTCACAAAGTCGGTAACCTGACAACCGTTAATGTCAGTCACCATGCTGTTAGGAGAGAAGCATGATTAGCATCGAAGAGTTCAAGGAAAATGTCGCCAAGTTTGGCGACCTGAATCCCACCCCGACCCCTTTTGGCGAGACGCCTCTGCGGGTGGCTCTCATCGAGGGCTATTCGATCGAGTACATTCGTGTACTCGTCGAGGCAGGCGCGGGCCGCCCGCACGGGAAGTGGAGCGATCAGTGTGCGCTCCACTGGGCGGCCGAAGGCGGCCAGGCGGCGGAGGTGATCCGCTACCTAGCGGAACAAGGGGCACCGGTGAACTACTGCCGGTATGCCCAAGGCACGGACGGGGCTTACCCGCTCCACTGTGCATACAAGTCCGGCAACGCCGAGACCATCTCGGCGTTGCTCGAACTCGGGGCTGATCCCGAGGCCCACGACTGCTTTGGCCGCCGGCCAGAAGAGTATCGGAAATGAAGCTTGGCAGGGCGGCCGCAAGGTCGCCCTGCCAAAAAGAATCTTTGGTTAGGTTTTGGTTAGACGTTCGTAACGATGGTTTCGTTGCGAGCTCTGTTAGATTACTCACAATACAAAATTCGGTGGGTGATCTATAGAGTCAAACGAGGAGTACAAAATGACTGATCTTGTACGTTTTCACATTTTTCGTCAAACTGAGTTCGACGAAAATGATCTCGTGAACGAGAAGGTGCTGGAGGGAGACTTTATGTCTTTCAGTGCCGCGAAGCGGCGCGCTCGCGAGCTGTATGCTCGCGACAGGGTCGCGCCAGTTGTGACACAGACCAATCCGCGGCGGAGTGGTCCGTGGCATAACGTGCGGATGTGGTTTGGTTAACCGTGTCCGTTCTGGTTTGCGTGTTCTTGCCTTAAACACGCATTTTATAGGGTTGGAAATTGAATGTTTATTGTGAATCCTTAAACCCGAACTCTTCGAGGTACCCGCCGGGTACGTCGTGGGCCTTTTGGTAAAAGGCAAGGATCCGGAGTGGCGCTGGGAAAACCCGCCTCACGGAGGTCTCTACCTTGACTTTAAGGAGATCGACGGTCTCTCTGAGGTCGGGTGCATCGAAATCCTCTGGCGAGCCAGCAGCTGAATCAGATCGGGGAGAGAGTAAACTCTCCTGGCAACAGAAGTAACAATCCGGAGGGGTGGCACGCAAGAAGTGCAGATCATTTCTAGTGAGACGTTCCGTTAATACGTCTCCTTTATTAGGTCTTTCATCTTACAAAGAGAAGAATGGAAGATCTATAGAGTTACATAGAAGGAGAAAAAACGGACTGTGTTTGTACTTACTGCACTGTCAATGATTCATACTCACCACACAGACGACGTACTGGGCGTGCATGTCGTTTGCAGTCTCAAACTGCAAACGACCTATCTCTCTCCGTGCAGACGCAGTACGTCGGCTGTGTAGTAGGTGTGAGTAGTGATGTGCACCCGTATACACGATAGGATTGATGCCGGTAAAGTACGGTATACTCATGATATATGGATGAGCAAACAACCAACGCGCTGGCGCGGATGGAGGAGAAAATCGACGCCATCTATGCCAGTGTCGAAAAAACCCGCAAGTACT
>CAZZPW010000035.1:0-6910 GCA_964655825.1 uncultured Candidatus Saccharibacteria bacterium | reverse complement strand
AAGAGCACCTGGAAGAACCGCTGGCAAACAAGCTCCTGGAAATAGTTGGGTTTTAATGTGATTGAATGGGCTAGATTTTTTACTGTTTTGCGGTATGATGCTTGGCACGCAGTTCTACTGATTCGTGACTAGCGTCACGAACGAGAGCTGCACTCGCAACACAAATGTATGCAAGCATCCATTTGATTGCTCGTTTGGGTAATGCTCTTGTAAGAAACTTTTGTTCGCTTCGCTTACAAAATTTCTTGCGAGAGCTTCGCTCAGAACTCAAATACAAGCAGAGCTTGTGCTTGATTCTTCGCTCGCTCTCGTAGTTTAATGGATAAAATACCGGTTTGCGGTACCGGTGCTCCAGGTTCGACTCCTGGCGAGAGCACGATTACAGAAAAGAGCCCCTCGGGGCCTTTTCTGTTCGTGCTCGAGCAGGACTGTCTGGGAGACAGTCCGTCAGGAGTCGAAAAGGTTGCCTAATATTTTGTGACACTAGGAAACAAAATATCGACAACCTGTACTGATCCTGTAAGGATCGACATTCCTGGCGATATCCCTTAGTACAATCTACATAAAGAACAAGAGTATACTTAGTAACTCGTGACCGACTACTATATAACTACAAGTCGGCATCATAAACGCGGAAAAGCTTTTGTGAAATTTCAGCACTGTACGATTGACTCACACTTAAAACAGTTACGCGGTATTAAAAATATATAAAAACGACGCCGGTAAGCAACTACCGACGTCGTGTCACTGACCACACCCCAGCAATGCATTCGCAATACCGGTTGGGTTGACTGGCCCATCGTATGGTTCGCCAAAAGTTAGCGTAATGGGCTGCCTCACCAGTAATTTCCAGTACCCGTACAAGAACCCTTGCGGTGAACTACAATCACCATGATCGACCCACACTGGTACTAGCGTGGCACCTTGGGTGCGAGCTCGCCGTAAGAGACTACACTGACAGATACCAACCTGCCGACTACCTAACTGTATCCGACGCGTTGTATTACATGTCCGAGCGCCCTCTGGGTAGCACACGACGATGCCTGGCTGATTAACGACGCGATCAAATTGTTGCGCCGCCCTCGTATTAACCTGCTGAGCGTACACGCTCGCGTGAGGCCCTTGTCTTGTTTTGGCCCGACTCACGGTAATACATTTGAGTGGTTTTACCCAACTCTTCGGAAAGAGATGCTCATCAGTCACCGTCCATACGTGATTCGTAAAAAGCTTATCGAGCAAGTGCCACAACACGAACGTTTCAATAAATGAAGGGTGATTGGCAAACACAACGACCTTGCCTGACTGTAACAGCCGACTCGTTTCTTCCGGCATTGCCACAGCAATCTGACCAATGTGGTCAGCCGTTCGAATCGGCAGTCGAAGACTACCGACCAGTAATTGTCCTAACTGCGAAATTACCATTAGTCAGCTCCTCCCTGCGATATACCTGTATCTGCGCGGATTCTAGCACGTTTCTGACGAGCGTACACTAGACCCACCAATCCGAGTGGTAGGAGTAGCACCCATATATGCAACCAGCTATAGAGCGTTGTATGCTGCCGAACCGGTACACTAACCACTAACGGCTCAATATTAAACCAGGCCCGGGTGACAATGATGTGCCCCTGTTGGTCGATTACTACTGAGGGACTGTCGTGCCCGGCACGAATATACCAACGTCCATTTTCCACTGCGCGCACCTGCCCCACGCGCACCGCTGCGTCGTGCAAAGTCTGCGAATGATGAAACCAGCCGTGTGACGCCAGGTTAAAGAGTATCGCCGCACCATCGTGCGTGTCACGCCGGTAGATAGTGGGGCTCATAGCGTCAGAACAGAGTTTGATACTTACCGGTATACCCTGTATTGGTAACAGCTGCGGCTGCGTCACGACGTAGCGATGCTCTTCGTCGAGCTTTGCAATAACGTCACCCAACCCAAACATATACCCAACGCCTCGGTAGAGCCACGGGAGGTACTCGCCAAAGACCATTAAAAATTCTTTTGATGAGGTGGCCAACTGTTTGGTCGCAGTATGGTACACCTGAATTTCTGGTTGAAGCCCCTCATCGGTACGAATCGAACCAGAGTCGAGAACCGTTGCATTCTCAAAATGACTCTGGAGCGCAGCGGCGCGCTCATCATTCATATACTGCAGGTAGCGCGTATCTTCTGGCAGCGCAACTACGTCAATCGTTGCAGGCAGGCGAAAGATACCATAGGCCAACTGCTCGGCCGGAGTGGCTGCAATATATTCGCTGTCAAACGTGCTGACCACGCCAACCGTGAGAGTTTGGGCATCGGTAGTAATAGTCTGACTAGGTATCGTAAGCACATTACTTGCCAGTACCACCCAAACCAGCAGCCAGCTACTCCGGTACCACCACCGAAACCGTCCGGTGGCGCGGAGTACGTAATACCCAGCCACGCCAAAACCTGCCTGTACAAACAGTAGCCCATAGAGCCCCCCAGCCCACGCCACCTGGCGCAGAAACGTACTATCGGCCAGTTGGTAGCCGGGGGAACCCATCGAAAAATCGATTCCAAGCGTGGACGCCGACCCTACAAAGACGAGGCTAAAGATAAGTGTACCAAGCGCATCGGCCAACACGTAGAGACTGGGTACGAGCACGACTACCATCCACCACCGCTGCGGGGATGTAGCAGCAAGCCGTAGCAATACAACAAATGGTGCGGTAAATATCGCGATGGTGAGCAGCCACACACTACCAATGAGTAATAGGCCGATTCCGGGACCGACTCCCAACCAATCGAGGGGTAAGGTGCTCCAATAGAGTGCCCAGTAGGAACACCCGTAGGCAACGGCTGCGACCAACGCCAAGTGCCACCCTACCTGCTGGCGCGGCGCTACCTGTAGGAGGTAGGTAACCCCGACAAAACTTAGCAGTGACAGTGGCCACAACCAAAACCAGACCGTCCCTACACCCAATAACGCACCCGCCAGTACGCCAACCGCTACGAATCGCTGTCGTGACCAATCAAAACGTATGTGCATACAAACACGGTTAGTATACCGTGTTAGAAGTACAAAAAATATGCTGGTGGCGTATTCGAAAATACTTCCATATATGGAAGTATCTGCAGAGGTAGGTACGTGGTTGTACTGCCGGGGAGCAAAAAACGCAACCTACCGGTTGCGTTTTGAAGTCAATGCACGTTCGTAGTGAGCGGTTAGGTCTCGAAGAGGACCGGGATTACCTGGAGACGGACACTGATGGGTTCGAAGAAGTCACAGTCAATACTGTAGTCGGTGGTACGACGAGCTTCGACGATAGTGGTGTTCGCACTATAGGCATCGGGGGTGTTGAGGTTAGTAGAGAGGGTACAGCCAGAGTTACCATTAGTATCCCACTCGAGGGTAACCTCGGTACCTTGGCGCACTACGCTGACCGGTGTCCCCGTTTGGTCAACAACACGGATAGTGGGGGCATCTCGTTCAGTGTTACGGTCGGGGTCGTAGGTACAGGTCGCACTCGGGCAGTTGGGGTCGTTCGGGTTGCCGGGGTAATTGGTGTCTGGATCACCATCGGTATGACAGCCGGGATCGGCGGCGTCTGCTAAGACATCTCCGTCGTCGTCTCCCCCGTTGCTGCAGAGGGGTTCGTCAGTCTCATCGTTGTCATTAGGATCATATGAGCACGTGGCGCTTGGACAATTTGGGTCATTGGGGTTGCCGGTTACGTTAGGGTCACCCGGGTCGTTTGGATCACCATCGTTATGGCAGCCGGGATCGGCGGCGTCGGTGGCGTTATCTTCACTTGGGTCGTTATTGATACCATCGCTACACTCTGACTGAGTATCTTGCACCTCAATTAGTCGACTATCACAACGACTGCTGGCTGGGCGGGTATCCTCAGGGTGCTCAGCACAAACCTCTAGCGTGAAAGTCCCCGTCCCGGACGGACTCCAGGTAAAGGTCGGGGTGAAAGGGCCAGCGGTGTCACCAGCTGGGATGATGATACCAGAATCACTGATTTGAGGGTTGTCATCAATAGTGAGGGTGTAGCTGGTGTCGACAGCGTCGGCATCACCGGTATTTTCGAGCGTTAAGCTCTCACTGGTAAGCGTGTCGGTAGTGGCAAGAGAGATTGTTGAGGTGTCTAGTAAACGCGCCCGAACCGCAACGGTGGGAGTGGTCACCACCCCTCCGTTGGTGATTTGAATCTCGTCGGTAACCGTGCCCCCACTGGGGGTGTCACACCGAATAGTGTAGGTATAGGTATCGCCAACGGCGGGTTCCTCGATCACAGCGTCGTTGTTAGGGTAGCCATAGGCATAGGTCGCTGCATAATTTGGTTCGGTTGGTTGGCCAGAGAAGCCAGGACCATTTCCCACACAGGTGTTTAGGTTAATATCATCACCGTCCCAGTACAAGCCAACGTCACCAGTAAAGTCGGTAATATCACGACTGTTAGCAGTGGAAAACTGTTCGACCGGTCGACTCTGCTCATTGACGTTGGCCCTTTCAGGAATCAGGTATGAGCCGAGAGTGATTGAGGGATTAGCAACAGTTACTAAGATACTTTGTTCGTTGTTGTCACTACCTGACTCACTAATACATCCTTCCGGGCGGTTGCAGCCATTACTGTTAGGGTCTTCTGGGCCAGGGATGTCGGCATAGATCGAGAGGCGGTGAGTACCTTGCGGCAGGACAATATTATCAAAGGCGGCGGTGAGGCTTGCCCCACCAGTGAGGGGTCCTTGGTTATTACGATACTGGAAGTCATCAGGAGTATCATCGTTATTAAGGTCAATCTGCAGGCGGATAGGGAAGGCACCCGGAATGGTCGCGAACGGTGATTGCGTGGTGTAGTTGTGACTCGAGGTACGACAGGATTCGTTAGTGACTGGAGCCGAAACGGTGAACGGTACGCCCGGTTGAAGGTCACTAGCTGCGGAAGTAATACTGAGGGCACCGGTGCGGAGGTCAGGGTCTGCGGAGCACGAAGGAGTTTGGGCTGTGCAGACCGGCCGACTGCGCCCGCAAGAGCGATACATTTCTCCCATTCTATCCCAACCCTGGCTGATACATTGATCATACTTGTATTGGCTATAGGCACAGCTATCTTGTGCAGGAGGTCTAGGAGTGTATGAGGTGCTACTACCATCGTCGCTAGTCTCGGTACGAGTGTATGACGTACCGTCTGTGGAGTATGTGGTATATTCAGTACAATTTGAACCGCAACTTGTCATTACAGTCTTGGTACTACCTCCATCACTATACCCGGTAACGGTAGTTCCTGAACCATACCAACCATCACCACTTGTTTGTCCATCAGCATTATAAGTGTTGGAACTACCACTTTTATCGTCGCCAGAACTGTCGCTACCAGAACCACCGCCGCCAGCTAGTGCTACGCTAGCTCCAAGAAATAGTCCGACCACACTTATAGCCAGTATAGTTATCAAATTACTTCGTGAAAGTGTGTATGAAATGTAGTTCAGGTTTTGCATAGTCTACTCAAGTTAGCGCCACTCGACTGGCTCAATTTGCTCCCGCCAGTCACTGAGCTGGATGGGCTCAGTAGCCTCGAGTGCCGGAGTAATGGTGTCCAGTACTGGACGCTCGAAGGTGGCGCGGATTTCAATCCGGGGTACTGGGTCGGTTACGGTGGTGCGACTAACAGCGTAGTGGGTGCTACCGGGGCTGAAAACCGGATTGCTGTAGAGCGTGTCGGGGGTGGCAATCATACCTGCCAGCTCGGCCTCGGCGTTAACTGGGTCGGTAAACTGATAAACAGCAATACTGTTAAGGGCTGGAATAGTAAGGATAGCGGCGGTGTTGTTATCGGCAACTGCCAGTTCGGTAGCGATGTCGAGGTTATTCCAATTGGTGTCGACTGGTTCGCTCGCATCAGCGGCCATATTGTAGCGGTAGATGCCGTCGGCAGTAAGGTAGAGGAGGTCAGCTTCGCCATTAAGCCAGGCTGGTTGAACTGCGCCGGGAATGGTGCGTAGCTCATTAGTGTTTGGGTTGTATATCACAATCTGCCAGGTGTCGATATTAGTGATGGTGTCGTCAATGGGTATTGTCCGCCCGCTGTACGCTACCCACTGGCGATTTGAGGTGGTCGGTGGCGCCGCTACGAGTTGCGTTTCAGAGTAAAGCGGTAGCGTGTTGAGTACGGTTAATTCGTTGGTTTGGTAGTCGATAAGGCCGGGGTGGAACTTGTCGTCAGCGACGGTTGGTGATTCGATATCAAGAATAGCAAGGCCGTACTGGCGGTTTGAATCGGTTAGTTGCGTCGCCTCAGGAGTCGTTGGTAGTGGCCGCAGTGTGTCGGTATTAGCAAGCGGTAAAGCATAGTATCGCGAGGTAAGTGGTTCGGATAGTTGGATACCGGCCGGTACTGCAGGACTACCCAGGAGGTAGAGGTAGCCACTTGGGATGCTGGAATTTACTTCGTTTGCTGCTACCAGTCCATAGTCGAGGAGGAGTGGGTCGTTAATTCCCTCAGGTGTATAGGTAAGGTACCAGTGGATACTAAAAGCAATGAGGGCACAGACGATGCCGCCAAGAAATATAACGATACCTTTAATCGCGTACGTTTTCGTTGAGAAAGGATCAGTAACCATACGCACTATTATCCCATAGCCTACGGTTGTTTGAACAATGTATCCACACAACGTCAATGCGTCGTGATTATGATGTGTACGCTATACTTTAACGTATGATACGACACCTGACCGGAACTGTTCGCGCCGCTACGGCAGGAGCGGTCGTGCTCGATGTGCAGGGAGTAGGCTACCTTGTTGCGGTACGTGATAGCGCTGCTACTTTTACGCTCGATAGCACCTGTGCGCTCTGGACCCACCTAGTCGTTCGCGAAACTGCGCTCGACCTCTACGGCTTTGCCACCCAAGATGAACTGGAGATTTTTGAGCTACTCC
>CAZZPW010000034.1:0-7588 GCA_964655825.1 uncultured Candidatus Saccharibacteria bacterium | reverse complement strand
GTTCGCAAGCTCACAGCGCTCCGGCGGTTCGATTCCCCCGAACAGTGCGCAGGCACTGTTCTTGTCCGCCAGCTCGTGTACAGAAAAACACCCCTGAAAGGTGCTTTTCTTACGAGCTGGCGGACAGGGAATCGAACCCCGATTTTTGGTGCTAGGTAAAACAGTCTGGGAGACTGTTTTACGAACGTCCTACCTTTTTCTCAACTGCTGCCGGTCAGGGATTCGAACCCCGGTGACAAGTGCCAGAAACTTGCATCCTACCACTAGATGAACCGGCAATTGCCGTACATACTGCCAGAAATGGTGGAGTTTTCAAGGGCTAGAGGAGGAGTACCAAAGCAATAATAGCGATGGTGATAAAGCCAGCCAGCAAGACCGAACCCGCTGCCATATCTTTGGTGCGGCCGATGCGGTCGTGCAGCTCTGGGTGGAGATGGTCGAGCGCCTCTTCGAGGGCAGAGTTTTGCAACTCGGTAATGAGCACGAGACCATAGGCGAGCATGAGAGCAAACACGTCAAACTGCGACAGGGGTTGAGCCAGATACCCCACCCCAATAAGCGCGAGACCGATTAGGACTACCTGCCAGCGAAAGCTGAAGTCATGTCGCAGGGCATACATAAGACCAGCTAGCGCGAAGCGGAATCGTCGCCCATAGCGAACAATGAATCTCATAGTATTATTTTACCCTACCGGCTTACCAAACGACTCAAGCTTCCACTTACGCTTACGCTGAGGGTCGTAGGTAAGGTGTGTAACGCTGCCATTTGGCAGCCGCTTAATCCGCAAAAAGTGACGCGCCGCCCCCAACCACGAGAGAGGGCGCTCGCGGTGTAGGTGTGCCACAAAGAGCGTAATGAAGACCGAGTGCGAGACAACGGCGACGCGCGCATCAGCTGGTAACTGTTCCAGCTCAGCCCGAGCTGCGGCGAGGCGTTTGCGAAACGCCGCGTACGACTCTCCCGCCGGACCACAATCGTCGCCGCCAAAGGCACCGGCAAACCAGTGTGTCAGGTACAAAAGCGACTTACGGCTTAAGTGGCGAAACCCATACATCTCCTGCGGGCGGCAGAGCTCACCGTAGAGTGCACTGCGCTCTGGTACCAAGTCGGTGGCTCCTGCGATAGCTTGCCCCGTCTCGACCGCGCGTACCCGGTCGCTCACGATAAGATGCGTCGGCTTGAGCAATGCTATCGTAGCCGCTGCCTGAGTAGCTTGCTCCCGCCCCCGTTCCGTTAAATGACTGTTTTCGTGTTGGTGGCGCTTGGCGACATTACCACCGGTCTCGCCATGGCGAATAAAGTAAATCTCCATCATATAGTAATCTTACTCAGCAAAGTGCGCGTGGTCGTTCCAACTAACGAGCTTCCAAACTCCATCTTCGACTTTATAATGAGTAATACCGGTGTTTGTAACCGTCGCAGAACTCGCAATCGCTATCTCAGCCGTGGCAGTTAATTGCTTTTGCATCAAAACATACGCTAAGAAAAAGCGAAAAAAGCGTCCGTGAGAAACAACTGCGATTTGTCCAGCTTCGTGATTCTCAAGCCACGCTGCAGCATGTTCACATCTTTCAAGCACTTGCGCGAATGTCTCCCCATCCTCGTTTTCCCAGGCAGGATCAGTGTAACGGGCTGCGTAGTTCTGTATGTACGCCTGATACTCATCTGACTCACGAGGCACGCCTCGCAAACGTGAAGGAGTTCCGCACTCCCGTACCGACTCTAGCGTCTCAATGGTGTGACCAGAGGTCTCGGCAATAGCTGCGGCAGTTTGCTGCGCCCGCAGATAGTTACTCGCTACAAGCACATCGATTTCTAAATGTCTTAGACGTTCTCCAACAATCCGTGCTTGTTGCCAGCCCCTGTCGGTGAGTGGTGTATCAGGACTTTGCGCAAAGTTACCTACATTACCTTCTGCCTCACCATGCCGGACAAAATACACGCGCTTCATACTATTTATTATCTTTGTTACACACCTCCACCACAAACACTTCGAGCGGGAGCTGCGGAATGCTCGAGCGACGCACCAGCTGCGCGGCTTCTAAGAGCTTAAGGAGCATATGTGAGTTAAGTGGCGACTTAGCCTCGGCCGCGAGCTGCTTCACCTGCGCCGCCGCGCTCTCAGGCAGCTTGGTCAACAGGGCGTCGGCATCGCCTGGTGCGTTCCGCACCAGCATCACGGCCCGCAGTCGCTCTAAGAGGAGCCGAGTGAAGAGTTGCATATCGCTCTGAGTAGCAACAACGTCGGCAATTGCCTTAAGACCAGCCTCGGCATTATGCTCATGGAGTGCGGTTACCAGCGCTTCTAATGCTGCATTCTTCGGCGCGCCAATAATCGTCGCCACCTCATCGGCGTCGCCGATGGTGTCGCCCGAAGCGAGAATTACTTTTTGCAATACTCCGAGCGCGTCGCGAAACGAACCGTCGGCGGCGATGGCAATCATATCGGCGGCAGCAGGCTTCAGCTCGAAACCCTCCTTTTTAGCCACGTCGGTTACGGTTTTGGCGAGCACTTCGCGGCTAGGTGAGTGCAGGGTAAATACTTGGCACCGCGAGAGAATAGTGTCGATAACCTTATCAATCTCAGTGGTGGCCATCATAAACACCACATGCGCAGGCGGTTCTTCAATCGTCTTCAAGAGCGCATTAAACGCCTCTTTGGTGAGCATGTGCACCTCATCAATGATGTACACCTTCTTAGTCGACTGGTACGGCAGCGTATGCACGGCTTCTTTGAGCTCACGAATATCGTCAATACCACGATTGCTGGCCGCATCAATTTCGTAGAGGTCAACGTCCGCTACCCCGAGCTCTTTGGCGACGATGCGGGCCATAGTGGTCTTGCCGGTACCGCGGGTGCCTGAGAAGATCATCGCGTGCGGGACCGCGTCTTTTTTTATCGCCCCTTCCAGCACTGAAACGATGTGGTCTTGGTCGCGCACGTCGGCAAAACTACTCGGACGGTATTTGCGGTAGAGGGCAATATTCTCTGACATAGTGGTGATAGTATAACCCGTGAACATACGAGCACCAAAAACCGCGGCCAAGGCCGCGGTTTTTGGTGTCATTACGAGCTTTATTTCTTTGTCTTCTTGGCGGCTTTTTTAGTCGCTTTCTTAGCCACCTTCTTCGCCTTCTTGACGGCTTTTTTCGCGGTTTTGGTTGCACGCTTCTTAACCGGCTTCGCCACCTCTTCAATGCCAGACCAGTGCTCTTTCATTTCGCGCTTGAAGGTGGCAATATCGGCCTTGCTCGCGTCTTTAAGGCGACTATACGCGTTACTCACACTATCAATGAGTTTGTCGTACTCCTCTTCCGTCATGTCTTGCGCTTGCTCAAGACTCTCGAGTACTTCTGCCTTCGCCTTAAGCATCCAGCTCTTTACCTTTTTGCGATTTTGCTTCGCATCTTCACTACCATAGAGAAAGTACGCGCCAGCTGCTGCCACCGCGGTTGCGGTTAGACCAACCGCAATGCCGACTTTTTGTTGCGTACTCCAATTGTCATCTTTTTTACTCTTTTTGGTTGATTTTTTTGCCATATGTTCGCAGTATAAAATAGTTTAGTAATTCCTCATCCCTATTAACGCTTAATTCCGGGGATAAGACTCATAATAAACGAGATGATGCGCGTGGGATTGAAGTTGTGACGCAAGTCTTCGATATCCTCGGCCAACACCTCACTGCCCCGCTCGACCCGCTCGACGATACGACGCACCGCCTTTACCACTTTTAGTACTTGGTAGAGAATGAAGCTGGTAATGATGATAAATACCACTACTCCTAACGAGGCGATGATAAAAAAGATGTTCGCGTGCAGCACTTCGTTTAATTCCATCCCATTAGAAAGCTTAAACCGTTACTAAAATTCGACTGGCCTTAACCCAAGCCCATCAGAATACTTTCTAACGGGACAAGTACTCCTAGTGTAACAGACTAGACTGCGTGCGTCGTGAGAAATTGTGCAACTACTGCTTCCACCTCCTCCGGCGTATTACACTCCTCCATCAGTTTCGCCCGCAGCACCGAGGCGTTGGGGAAGCCATGTACGTAGGCTTTGTAGTGCTTTTTCATGGTGGCGAAATTTTTAAATGGCAGCAGTTCGGTAAACAGATACGTGTGTTCAACCATCACGCGCAATCGTTCTTCGAGGGTAACGTACTCGACGTCGATCTCACTCTCGTCGGCCACAATAATCTCATCACGATTAACACCGCTGGTGGGAAGCGCCAGCAGCTTCAGTGGTATGCGTTTGGTCGGATGAAAAAACCAGGGGTTACCGAACAGTGCCCGACCAACCATCGCGCCATCAGCGCTACTTTCGGCAAGCTTGGCGGTGACATCGGCTTGACTGAGCACATCGCCATTGCCAATTATTTTTGTCGTGGAGCTATATTGGTCACGCAGCTCGACCACGCGGGCGATGCGCTCCCACCGAGCCGGTACCTTACTCATATCTTTACGCGTACGGGCGTGCACGGTGAGCGCGGCTGGTTGCGCTTTCAGGAGCGTTGGTATCCAGGTCTCCACCTCATCTTCGTGGTACCCCAAGCGCGTTTTGACACTGACCGGAATACCACCCGCGTCGGTCTTCGCGCCGCGCTTCGCGGCAACAATAATCTCCACCGCTACTTCAGGGGTTTTAATCATGGCTGAGCCACAACCCTGCTTCTCAATTGAGCGGTCGGGGCACCCCATATTAATATCCACCCCATCAAACCCGAGCTCCAAACACAGCTTGGCAGCGTACTCCATATGCTCCGGTGTACTCGAAAAGAGCTGCGCCACAATCGGCTGCTCCTCGTTGCTGTAGATAAGATCGGCCATTAGTTTTGCCTTTCCCTCCGGCGTGGCGCGTACCAACCCATCGGCCGCCACAAACTCGGTCCACATAACGACGTCGTTACGACCCGGGAATTCTGAGTACTTCGCAATCAACCGCCGAAACGCCGCATCGGTGACATCCGCCATCGGTGCGACAGTCAGAAACGGAGTTTGTAATTCTTGCCAGAAATTCATTGCCGTGGCATTGTACACAACAGGAGGACAATCGCAATGAAAAATGACAATCATTGGCCATTTGTTTGGTGGCTGACCCGTCAACTCATCTGCTCCGCCGTGATCATACTGCTGGCGATCGGCATCAATGCAGTCGGCTATCATCTGATTTCCTATATGGTCCTTGCACTGGGACTCGGAGCACTGCTGTACACCTGCTGGCACCATGTACGCTGGCAGCTGCAGATGACTCGGAAGCTGCTCGCAAAACAATGGTGACATTCACAGCAACCGCGGACGAAACGTCCGCGGCTTTTTCTTTATACAAACCTCTCGTTTAAACGAGAGGTTTTGGTGTTTAGTTAGTTCGTTGCTGGTCTGTCGACAGTAGTGGTCGTCGCGGTACTGGTCGCTACCTCGGGCAATTCCTCTTGCACAAATACCTTATTACCATACCGTAAGTCGATATACTCAAAATTACCTGGCTCGAGGTGGCTAAACTCATCGCTCGCTAGTACCGTCTCTAAGTTTGCCAACATGGTCTCGACCGCATCAGACTGCACAGTTCGTACTTCTCCTCCACCACCTAATTCATAAATAATATCGCGGTCGTCGACAATAACCGTACGGACCCGCACATCAAACTCAGACGCCATTGTACGGATGGCCACGTGCGTTTTATCAAGTACCGCAGACTCTATTCCCACCACCCCTAACGCTGGGGGCATCAGGCGGTTGTGGTACCGGACAAAGGCTCCGCCACGTAATTGTGGTGCTGCTGCGAAGCTATAACCGTCTTTCGCAATAAACACACAGTCTGCGCCGGTCACGTCACACCACAGAGCGAATGGCTCATACTCATCGTACGTAATAAATAACCTGGTTCCTTGCCGCTTCAGGCGAACATCTTTAATGCGTGGTATTTGTCCCACCTGCTCGCGTAGCGCGGTAGCGGGATATACGTACACAAAGCGTTTGGGAATTAAGCGGTAGTAGGTACCGTTTAAAACCTCTTCTGCCATTCCTGTCACTGTTTCTGGTTCGATGGTTACCCCGCCACTCGCGGTAACTTCAGAAATAGTGAGAGACGGTATGCGTGTTAGGTGCCATACGCCATATCCTAAAAGCGCAATGAAGCTCACCAGCAGTACGCCGATGATAATTTGCCGAATCAGCATCCGCCGCGCCGGGTCAATGGTTTTGGTACGCCTCGTATTTTTGTTGCGTTTAAGCCACGACATGCGCCAATGGTAGCACGCCTAAACACAGCAATCATCATAGACTGAGTCGCGGCTAAAGTAGATACCAAAGTGCTCGTAGCAGAATTTGCTGAAGGAGCCGTATGAAAGTATACGGTGAGGAAGTAAAATTCGAAACGAGTGCTGTGGCGCTAGTTTTGCAGCGACTGAATAGTGTCTTTGCCGAAGAACGGTATCAATGGCTCTGGAATCTTAATACTGCCGTCTGCTTGCTGAAAATTCTCAATGAGCGAGACCAAAATACGCGGGGCAGCAACAGCAGTGTTGTTGAGTGAGTGAGCGTAGCGCAGGGTACCATCTTCGTCCTTGTAGCGAATATTAAACCGGCGCGTCTGAAAATCGTGGAAGTACGACGATGAGTGCGTCTCGCGATACTTCCCTTCTTTCGGCACCCAAGCCTCAATGTCGTATTTCTTGACCTGCCCTTGCCCCAAGTCACCGCCGCAGTTGACAACAACGTGGTACGGAATGCCAAGCGACTGCATAAACTGCTCAGAGTTCTCGGTAATCTGCTCGTGCCAGCGTACACTTTCTTCGTGCGACGCCTCACAAAGCACCACCTGCTCAAGTTTATAAAATTCGTGCACGCGAATCAGTCCTTTCACATCCTTGCCATGACTCCCCGCCTCGCGGCGGTAGCACGGTGAGAACGCTAAAAACGAAACCGGCAACTGTGCCTTCGTGAGCACCTCATCGCGGTAGAAGCCCATTGCCGAGACTTCGCTCGTACCGGTGAGATTGTCGCCGTCTTGCGTTTCATAGAGGTCCTCAGCTTCGTTTGGCAGGTGCCCGGTACCGTAAAAATTTTCTTTACGAACGATAGCTGGCGGAATCATCGGGGTAAAACCCTTCTCGCCAAAGAACTGGTTGGCGTAATTCCAGATGGCCCACATGAGTCGCGCGCCGTCGCCAATCAGGTAGTAGCCCCGAAAGCCGTGCACTTTCGTGCCTCGCTCAAAGTCGACCATACCTAAGCTCGTCATGAGCTCAATATGGTCTTTGGGTTCAAAATCGAAGGTAGTCTGCTCACCCCAGGTGCGCACCTCTTCGTTGTCCTCGTCGCTTTCTCCATCGGGGACCGACATATCCGGAATATTCGGTACCTGCAACATCAGCGCGCGCCACTCCTCCATCACTGGCTTGAGTGCTTCTTCATCGGCCTGCACCGCTTCTTTAACTGATTGCATACTGGCAATGAGCTGCTGTTTCTCCTCCGGAGACGCGTTCGGAATCTGCTCCGAAACTTTATTTTGCTCGGCGCGCTTTTCCTCCAAGCGTTGCATAATTTCCCGCCGCGCATCGTCAAGCTCTAACAGTCGTTTGAGGTCGATG
>CAZZPW010000033.1:5420-8036 GCA_964655825.1 uncultured Candidatus Saccharibacteria bacterium | reverse complement strand
TATGGAAACCACTACTGGAACTCTCAGTATCGTCGCCACGCCAATTGGCAACCTCGAAGATATGACCTATCGAGCGGTGCGCACGTTGCGCGAAGCCGACTATCTTCTCTGCGAAGACACACGGGTGACCGGTAAGCTATTGGCGCGCTACGATATTATTACGCCTAAAAAGCGGTACGATGCGCACACCAGCGAGGCTGTGCACGACGAAATAGTCAGCGACTTGGTAGCGGGAAAGCACATTGCGCTAGTGTCTGACGCCGGGACGCCGGGTATTTCTGACCCCGGCGTTCGGTTGGTGGCGCGCGCCCGCGCCGCGGGCGCGCGCATCGACGCCATCCCCGGCCCGAGCGCGCTTACCGCCACCCTCTCGATTGCTGGCCTGGCTGGTAACGAGTTTACCTTTCTTGGGTTTGTGCCGCAGAAGAAAGGACGGCAAACCTTCTTCGAAGGTTTGCCGTCCTACGACCACCCCGTGGTCTTCTTCGAGTCAACGCATCGGATTATGAAAACCCTTACCGCCCTCACGGAAGTCGATGTCACCACCGTTGCTATCGCACGGGAAATAACCAAGCTACACGAGGAGTTTGTCACCGGCACTGCAGCAGAGGTACTGGAGTACTTTACCGAGCACCCCGACCACCAAAAAGGCGAGTTTGTGGTTATGGTAACGCCTACGGTATAATGCCCACACCCCGAGCCCAATTGTTTGTTACGGGCTCACGCTATTACGCTCTTCGCCACGCGTTTCGCCCAAAATTTGGGCTGGGTACTCAATTTTATATTCATTAATTAATTCATTAAAATTGGTATATGAGTCGCGAATCGTTTGTTATGCTGTTGGGCCTGGTGGTCCTGTTTTTACCAAGTTTGGGGGTGCCAAGCGACTGGAAGCTCTACGTACACGTCGGTGCTGGTGCGCTGCTCGTACTGGTAGGCTACAGCCTCCGTCGTTCGATGTACCTCCGTACTATCGATAAAGGTAACGGTGAGCGCGGTACCGACGCCTTTCTCGAACACGATGGCAGCACTCCACGCATCCTCACCGACGAAGCCGCGGCCGAAGAGCTCGCCGCTACTGCACAGACCGAC
This sequence comes from uncultured Candidatus Saccharibacteria bacterium, assembly GCA_964655825.1. GTDB lineage: Bacteria > Patescibacteriota > Minisyncoccia > Phycocordibacterales > UBA918 > OLB19. The sequence goes on along the minus strand of CAZZPW010000033.1, from coordinate 6,944 downwards.
ACTCGGTAACCCCAGCCACCCTTGGTACAATACAGGGGTACAACATGAGCTGGTTTTTTAGATTATTTAGGCGCCACAAGCCGCGAGTTTCGCGCGGTCTTTTCATACCGGGGGCGACCCCGTTGCCCGCGCGTGCGCCCGAGCGGTCGCTGATGCTCCGGCCAGTCACCGCCATTGTGGTGGTCTCGAGTTTCTGTTTCTTTGTGTACGCACAAGCCAGTACCTTCGTGAACGCGCGTCTAACCCAACCAGCGAGTCCGGTGGTAGTTACGATGAGCAGTTGGCCCTACCAAGCAGCACCGCTTACCGTCGGCCCAAATGGTGAGCTTGGCGACGAATCGTTCTACACTAACCTCAGAGATGAGCTCCTCCATAGCACCGAGGCACTCGTGACAGTCGATGGTCGCGACCAAACTATTACCGTGTATCAAGCAGGGCAGGCGGTACTTCAGACCCGGTACCGCGCTCGGGCGTCGGCCGATTCGTGGCGGCACATCCCCGCTGGCTACTACGAGGTGACCCGAGTGCGCAATGAGCGGTACTCGAGTCTTGAGCAAGCCTATTACCAGCACGTGCTCCAGCTTAATCAACGGATGGCTATTCATGGGCCAGCCATAAAAAACGACGGCAGCGAGGTGCCGGCTGCCTCACTGGGCCTTGCGCTGGGGAGTACCGACGCCGCAAGTCTCGCCACACTGGTACGCCCAGGTACACCCGTGCTGGTCCATATGCCGCAACGGGCAGTAACGATGAGCACGCTTACCCCTCGTGGCCCCGAGCTGCCTGTCCGCAGCTACTTGGTACACAACGTACGCACGGGGGAGACGTTGCTCGCCAGCGCAGCCGACGAGATCGTCCCGATTGCCTCACTCACCAAGTTAATGACCGCGCTCATTGCGACCGAGCAGTTCGACCTGGAAGGCGAAATCGTTGTCGACCAAGAACAGTACGTAACCACGCTCGTTTCCCGTCTCCCCGGCACGTACCAAACAACAGTCTACGACTTGCTCCAACTGCTCCTGCTCGAGTCGTCAAACGAAGCGGCTGAAGTGCTCGCTACCCACCTCGGGCGCGATGCTTTTATCGCAGCGATGAATACGCGGGCCGAGAGCTTAGGGCTCACGCAAACAACCTTTACCGACCCGTCGGGCCTCGATAACGGTAACCAGTCCTCAGCGCGTGATATCGCTACCCTCACCGCGTACCTCTACGAGCACCACCCGTACATCCTCCGCATCAGCTCGATTGAGAATGCGGTGGCAGCTGCGCGCACCAACGACTTCAGCGACCTCGACAACTTCAACCCTATCGAAGGCCTCAGCACCTTTATCGGCGGCAAAATTGGCGAAACGGAAGCCGCGCGACAAACCTCGGCCACGATTCACGAGTTGCCCTTAGGCGACGATACCTACCCGGTACTCCTCGTTGTACTTGGCTCTGAGGCGCGCGATGCCGACGTCACAACATTGCACGAGTACCTCCTCGAACAGTACGCTGAGTAGTCCACTTGTGTAAGCGCTACCG
>CAZZPW010000033.1:0-5320 GCA_964655825.1 uncultured Candidatus Saccharibacteria bacterium | reverse complement strand
TAACGCGCGCGAGCTTTGCTCGCGCGCTTGTTTTTATGCACTGACGAAGTATGCTGGTAGTAGACAGTAGCGGAGGATAGGTATGACTGATACATCTGACACTGCGGCTCGCGTGCAGTTACAGCTCGATATTGCTGCCAAACAATCAGTATCCGACATCGACCAACAAATCACTCAGATACTGCGCCATGGCGAACCCGACCCGGCGAGCTATCGCGGTCAGCTCCTGGCTGGCTATCGGCAGATTCGTACGCAAAAGCTGCGTGATGAGCTTGACCGCAATGTTTTCGACATCTGAGACCTGTTGAATGGCCCGCGCTCCGCGCGGGCCATTTTCCTCTCTGGTATAATCAGACTATCTATGGCCTACGACCCAGAACAAATTACCTTTTTTGCTAAGACCGACGCGCGTGGCCAACACGTGCCGTTTGGCATCAAAGCCAAAGACCGCACGCGACACGTGTACGTCATTGGTAAGACGGGGATGGGGAAGTCGACGCTCTTGGAGAATATGGCGGTCCAAGATATGCAGCACGGCAACGGCTTAGCCTTTATCGACCCGCACGGCGCCACCGCCGAAACCCTCTTAAGCTACGTTCCCGAAGACCGCGCCGACGACGTCCTCTACTTTGCCCCGTTCGATACCCAGCACCCCATTGCCTTTAACGTTATGGAAGACGTTGGCCCCGAACGCCGCCACCTGGTGGCAGCGGGTTTGATGTCGGTCTTTAAAAAGATTTGGGTCGACGCCTGGAGTGCCCGTATGGAGTACATTCTCCAAAATACCATTCTGGCCCTCCTCGAGTACCCCAACTCAACTCTCCTCGGCGTTAACCGTATGCTCTCCGATAAGCACTACCGTAAAGCGGTGGTCGACAATATCCAAGACCCGGCGGTACGCTCGTTTTGGGTTGACGAGTTTGCCAACTACAACGAGCGCTATATGCAAGAGGCCGGCGACGCCATTAAAAACAAAATTGGGCAGTTTACCGCTAACCCCCTCATCCGTAATATCATCGGCCAGCCGCACACCAGCTTCGACTTACGTAAAATGATGGACGAGCGCAAAATTCTCATCGCCAACCTCTCTAAGGGGCTGATTGGAGAGGGGAATGCCAACCTGCTCGGCTCAATGCTCACCACCCGCGTGTACCTCGCCGCGATGAGTCGGGCCGACCTCTCACCGCAAGACATGAAGCAGATGCCTAACTTCTACTTCTACGTCGATGAGTTTCAGAGTTTTGCCAACGCTACCTTTGCCGACATCCTCTCTGAAGCCCGGAAGTACCACCTCAACCTCACCATTGCGCACCAGTACATCGAACAGATGGAGGAAGAGGTGCGTAACGCGGTCTTTGGTAACGTTGGTACGGTTATTTCCTTTCGGGTTGGGCCGTTCGATGCCGAAATCCTCGAGACAATCTTCGCTCCACAATTTTACGCCGTCGATATTGTTAATCTTGGCTTTGCCCAAATTTACCTCAGCCTCATGATCGACGGCATCGGCTCGCGACCGTTCTCCGCCACTACCTTGCCACCCATTGAAGCACCAAGTGTTTCGTGCCGCGATATGGTAGTCGCGCGGAGCCGCGACATCTTTGCCGTACCCCGCCAGACGGTTGAAGACAATATCAATAGCTGGATGGCGGAAACCTTCGCGCCCAAACGCGACGAGCGTCCAGCCAGCAAGTCGCACCCCAACCACAAGGGGGCGGCTACCCAAAAAAACGGTAAATCAGCTTCCGCAGCCGGTAACGGTAAGGCGACAGCGGGTACGCACGCTGAGCGCCCATCACCGCGCGAGAGCACAGCACGCGCGAGTACCCCGCCACCACCCGACCTCAACGAGCTCCGTAACGTATTAAAAACCATTGCGCAACCAGCCGCTGCCAGTGGTACAGACACGTCACCAGCGCACGCGGCACAACCAGCCGAGGACCACGCTACTACTCAGTCTAAAAGCGCCACTACGCCCTCAACAAGGGCCAGCGCCGCCAAACCAACTAACGGTACTCCAGCCTCCGCCAAAAGCGCTACAGCGGCCAAACGAAAGCCCGAAAAGACGTCGCACCAGCAACCGCACCCGGCTACCAAAGGTAAACGAAAGCAGCCGGCTACCGACGACGATGGTCACGGCAGCCTAAAAGCGGCGTTGGCCACGGTCCTCGCCGAGCGCGAAGCCAAACGTGACCAAACGGCGACCACCCAGTCTTCTCGTTCGTCCGCACCGGCAAGCAAGCAGTCTGCAGACGCACCCGCCGCGTCACGCTCAGATGCACCCGCCACGCCCACGCCCGACACATCGCAGCCAGCACCACCCGCCAACGAAGCTCCGGCTGCTGCCGAGCACGAATCGGCCGGGGAGCCTGCCGACGCGCCGAAGCACCCGACTACCGAGCCTTCGACTCCATCGTCCAGTCCGCCACCGCCACCAGCTCCGAGCGAGCCCTACCGCGAAGCCAAGTCTAAAGATGTACTCGACCCAAAAGTGATTGAGCGTATGCTCAAGGTGACGGGCGCCGATAACTCACCCTTTAAAAAGCGCTAGGCCTATGACTCGTTGGTTCCTCACATTTCTCATGTTACTGGTACCAACGATAATGCACGCTGCAGTGTACATCAGCGAGATTGCCTGGCCCCGCCCTGACACGATCTCACGATGCGTTTTAGGGCTGGGTAAAATGGGTACAGCCTTGGCGATACTGTTATTGCCACACTATAGCAATGCAGCCGTATACTTTAGCGAGATTGCCTGGATGGGGACGAGCAACAGTGCTAACGACGAATGGATTGAGCTTCACAATAGCGGTAGTACTGCGGTCGACCTCAGCGGTTGGCGGCTGACTGACAACCTAAACTTCGATATCACGCTCGAAGGCGCCGGGAGCGTAGCTCCCGGCGCCTTCGCCGTCCTCGAGCGCACCGACGACACTTCCGCCCCCGGCACCGCCTTTTTTATCTATACCGGTAGTCTTGCCAATACCGGTGCGACGCTCCGCCTCTACGACGCGAGCGGTGCGCTCATCGACCAGGTGGCTGGGGGCGAAAACTGGGAGAACCTCGGTGGCGACAACACTACCAAAGAAACCGCGCAGTACACCAATGGTGGTTGGGTGACCGCAGCGCCTACACCAGGTGCCACACCTGCCGCTGCTACCACCGATACGTCAGCGAAGGAGACGGCCACTAACCAATCCGTCACTGGCAATGCGACGGGCGACGCCAGCCCAGCTCCCCGAAGCAGTACCGCGAGTCGCGAACCCACTACGCCGCTTGGCCTACAGATTGTGGCTCCCAGCGTTGGGTACGTCGCCCAACCCATCGATTTTTCGGTCGAGCTTCGTGGTCGCGGGGCCGACGCCAAATCCGGCCGGCATATTATCTGGAATTTCGGCGACACGCATACTGGTAGCGGTCGCACCGCAACCCACCAGTACCCGTACCCCGGCACCTACGTAGTAACGGCTCGCGGTACCTACAAACAACTCGACGACGTTCTCGTGCGCCACGAGATTACCATCTTGCCCGTCGCCGTAGCGATTACTCGCAACCGCGACGGCGCAGTGCAGCTTTCCAATACCGCTAAGTACGAACTCGCGCTTGGGGGCTACACCGTAGCGGCAGCGGGGGAGGAGTACACGCTCCCACCCGACACCTTCGTAAAGCCGAACGCCACCATCACGCTGCCACCCCAGGTGCTCGCACCCGCCAGTCACGAAGTCGTTGCGGTGCACGACCAGGCGGCGCAGGTAGTGGCCTACGACGTGCCGGGTACGCCTCGCCTCGCGCTCGCGGCTGCCAGCGCGGATGTCTCTCGTACACAGCCCCGGGGAGTAGCTCGTAACGCACCAGCGCCAAGCCCAAACCAAAACTTTGCCTTCGCGAGCGAACCAACAACAGCAGCTGCACCAACGCCACAGATTTTGGCGACCAGCACCGGTATGGCCACGGCCGAGTCAGCGCTCCGGTCCCAAACCGCGAGTGTTATCAACGCCATCCCAGCCGCTGCCGCCAGCCAAGAGGAGAGCGGGCTAGCCACGACCAATCGCCCCCAGAATGCCACCGCCTACCTCGCGCTCATCGGCTTGCTATTGCTCGCAATTGTCGCGCTCTTTATGCGTCAACCAAAATATTAAAAGGGGCGGCCACTGACGTGGCCGCCCCGCGTCGCTACACGTTCGCGTCGCTGTTGGGGTAGGGAAGATAGTACATCAGCAGTGTATTGACAATGTCACTACACTTGCTACTATACAGCTATGAGCGAACAACAAACCATTCAAATTCGTATCGATAAAAAAACCAAAGAAGCCGCCAGGCAAACTTTGAGTGAATTAGGTCTTGATATGTCGACTGCGGTTAAACTTTTCCTAACCAATGTGGTTAATCGACAGGGGATTCCGTTTGAAATCCGCACCAAAAATGGTTTTACCGAGGCCGAAGAGCTGGCAATGATAGCCGAGACGGAAGAAGCGAAGCGGTCCGGTAAACGCTATACCTCACTCGATGAACTGTTTGCCGACCTGGAAATTTAAGTCTGGGTATGCAGTACGATGTTCATACTTCCCAGGCTTTTAAAAAATCGTTGAAGCGGGTTAAACAGTATAAAAATTTTAAGCCTGAACGTCTTCGCAAGGTAATCAGTTTGTTAGCAGAGGGTAAATCGCTACCACAGGAGTTACGTGATCATGCTCTCACCGGCAGCCTTAAAGGCTATCGAGAGTGCCACTTGGCGCCAGACATTCTGCTCATCTATACCATTAACGACGATGTGCTCATTCTCACCTTGGTGAACATTGGCTCGCACGCGCACCTCTTTAAGCAATAGGTCACAATAATAAAACGGGGCGGCCACTGACGTGGCCGCCCCGCGTCGCTACGCGCTGGCGTCGCTGTTGGGGTAAGGCAGAAACAGTTCTGGTTGATTGTCAAATCGCACCATGTTGGCTTCGTGCCAGAGTTGGCGGTGCAAACCACCGAGTGTGAGCCCGGGTCGACGCACCTTGCGACAGGTAAACGTCTGGTACGATAGCCCGAAGTACTGGCAGGCCTCCATGTACACCTCGGTGCAAAGCGCCGGCAATAAGTTGAGTGGGCTGCCTTGCAGCTCTAAGAGCGCCACTTTCTCGTCGTATGGTGTCACGCAAGTAAAATGGTTGGGGTACCACTGTATGCACAGCTCAGCCAAGTCACCTACTGTCGTATTATGGACCTCAAACTCGGCACAATCGGCCGACAGTGGTACATAGGTTAGTAACTGCATGTTGCTGCTCCCTCGTTGTACAAGCCAGTCGCTACTATGCCACAAAAACCTTGCCTTTAC
>CAZZPW010000032.1:0-8259 GCA_964655825.1 uncultured Candidatus Saccharibacteria bacterium | reverse complement strand
TTGTGCTCAGGGGCAGATTCGAACTGCCGACACCTGGTTCTTCAGACCAGTGCTCTAACCAACTGAGCTACCTGAGCGAGTGAAAAACAAGTAGAACTTGTTTTTGTTTGTGCCTCGAACGCTACTCCAGCAAGCTTCGCTTACCGGGGCAGGTGCCCGACATCATAGCACATCTAGCGCAAAAATTAAGTGTTGATGAGTTACTTAGTTCTGCCCGTAATATGGTATAAATAAAGTATGAAACACACAGCCACCATTGCTACCTGGAGCATGTTCTCCTCCTGTACCGTAGGTCCGCAGTAGAGGGTGGTATTTTTGTGTTTGAAAAGTTTCTCCATAAAAAGTCCGTCCTCTGAGGCGGACTTTTGGGTGTCTCAGATGACCGTTCTTTTCTAGAGGAGTACCACCAATGTTGGATACTAGCAGCACTGAGCCTAGGGCACTGATTCGATCCATGCTAGCAGCTGGACGTGATTTGGAAAACATTGCGGCCCAGTTTCATGACGGACAGGTCGTCGATAGCCTGCTCATACTTGGCACGAAAGCCATTCGGGTCGGTGATACGACCTTCGAACTACCAATCGCTCACACTGATTGAGTTACCCCCGCACCACTACTAAGCGAACATCGTGGTGCGGGGTATACTTTTTTATATGCGAACGAAAACGCGAATTGCGCGGGCGTTAGACTGTGTGCTTACGCCAGAGCAATATGCTCGAGTTAAACATTCGACCCCATACCTCTACACTCTGGGTGAAGGAGATGCGGCATTGTGTTTTGTGGGTTCACAACACTCGACAGACCCGACTCACGAACAGTTCGCCGCGATTACGGGCGCGTTTGCACGACATCGACCCGATCTGGTTATTGTTGAAGGGATGCAAAATCTTTCGAGTAGTGAAAGTACCGATCGCTTTATCGACCAGCTCGACTACAACAGTGCTATCAGTCGTGGTGGGGAGTCGGTATTTGCGATAAAACAGGCACTCGATCGCGGTGTGTCGTGGCAGTGTCCCGAACCAACCGACCAAGCCCTGATGCGTCAGCTTCTCCTCGAATTATATACGCCCGACCAGTTGGTAGCGTGGTACACGCTCCGTATTCTTGGTCAGTATCATCGACGCAAGGAGACGATGCCGTTTGTGGGGTACGTGAGTCCGTTCTTAACGTACCTCGCACACGCTACCGGATGGTCAACCGAGCAGTGCTCTCTGGAGCGTGGTCTGGCGACCGCCAGCACGGTACTTGGCCATACCCCCAACCTTTACAATCGAGAGCGGGCCGAGGAGTATACCGACCCCATTCCGTGGCCACAGCGCTGGGAGCAACAAACCCTATTTAATGAAATCACGCGCGCCGCTGTCCAGTATCGCGACCGCACAATCGTAAAGCGAGTCGCGGCTGCAGTAGCAGCGGGCCGACGGCCGTTGGTTGTGTATGGTGCTGGGCATGCGGTCATGCAAGAGCCAGCGTACCGCTTTTACTTTGACGCCGTATAGGTGTCGCCGTCCTGTTGCCGGAACATCTCTCTAAAACTATTCTAGTGTTGCGACCACTCAGCGGCTTATTTATTTTGAGCGTGACTCTTAACCGAGAGTTTTGTACTACGGTTTTTGTCTACTTTCGGTAGACGTATCTCCAGAAGACCATGCTTTTCTTGCGCATCGGCTTCGTCGATAATAACTTCTTCTGGCAGAAGGAGTGTGCGAGAGAACGAACCCCAGAAAAGTTCGCGGTGGTAGTAGTCGTCGTCAGCTGCTTCCTGATCTTCTTCGCGTGCGCCTTTAATGGTTACCATATCTCGAGTAATCGAAATGTCGAGATCGTTAGGCGACACACCAGCAATCAGTGCTCGAATGACCACGTCTTCGCCCGTTTGGTACATGTCGACCGGTAATTCACCTTCTTGTGGTTCACTGTCGTTTGGCGCATGGTTGCCGTGCCACTCAGATTCTTCAGGGAAATCCTCCGCCATGTCTTGGTGGGGTGCTTCGGCATGGTACTCGTCACTATCGAGTACTTCGTCGTACGTGTCGACGTTTACTGACCCAGTGAGGCGTTCTAAGAACGTTGGCTTTTTCATACTAAAAGTATAGCATTAACCCACATTACAACCTGTTGGGGGTGCGTATAACTGGTGATTATGGAGCACCAAAGTGTTTGGCTTCAATGATTTTAATGCGTTCAAAAAGGAAGAAAAGGATAATAATGCCAAACCACACAAATAAGAAGATGGTAATAATACTTGCACCATTGGCGCCCATGACGAAAAGATTAAAAAAGCCGTGTAAAACTGTGGCGATACCAACACCAATCATACCTGCCAAAACCTTGATAGCATTACGTTGGTAGTAGGCTAACGCCAAACAGACACCAATACTGGCCGAAGCTAATACGTGTAGTAACGTGGCTCCAATAAAGCGAAATTTGCTCGTAAGAAGCATCTCTTGAAATTCACCTTGCATCAGGGGGTTGAATACAAATAACGCATTCTCGAGAGCAGAAAAGCCAAGGGCAATCACTATCATATAAATGATGAGGTCGATTGGCTCGTTAACTGCTTTATGCCAGAGTACAACTGCGAGCGCAGCTACGTACTTGAGAACCTCTTCAATGGTGACCCAAGCCCAAATCAAATTTTCGCCTTGGTACAGCTCGAGCGCAATTTTTTGTAGTGGCAGGGCAATCGGCACTACTGCCATACCAGCCAAAAACGCGATGATGATGAGTCCCCACGGTTCGGGCCGTTCGCGGTCTTCGCGGAGCCAAAACCAGAGCCAGAACAACGTCGGTATCAGCCCCGCTAAAAACGCGATTGCAAAATTAGTAGATTCCATTATGTAGTATTGTACCAAGCGCGCACCGCGTGGTAGCTGGTTACCACCAAAAGAAAGGGCGCGCCAGAAATCTAGCGCGCCACGTTATTCCCACCGCAAGATGTTGTATCGCATGCTTATTTCCTCGAGATAAGCCGTAGTGGCTTCGCGAGCCGCACGTCATCTTTGACGGTAATTTCGACATGTACAGTGCCGTCTCGGTGTTGTGTCCACGACCCACAAACGCTCGTAGTTTTGACATTACCGGCGCAGCAGAGCTCCCATAATTGGGCATGTGTGAAAGCCCCAGGCTTTGCGTTTTTGCCAGGTATGAATACATATGCTTCAATTTCAGTCATAGCGACCCCTTGGTTGCGTATTGTCTAGTATCAAGCTACCAGACTGAGTCGTATCTGCCAATACGGTACCGGAACGCAGAGACGTAGCAGGTATTTTTGCTTTACAGGTACACACAAAACGTATACCGTACTCACTGAAAGTGTTCCTGGAGCGTTACATGATGTATCAAATATTTGTTGGTGGGTACCAGGCGATTCCTGGTGAGTATAGGTGCGGCGGTTGTGGTTGGGTTCGACGTGATCCGAGTCGATGTCCGTGTTGCGGAGGAGTATCGCGCGAATCCATATCTCTGGCGCAGATCAACTTCACGTGTACCAGTTGTGGAGGAATGTACCTGCGCGTTTGTCGCACTTGTGTAGGCGGTGTCACATGAGGGATACAATATGTTGTCAGTGCTATCGTTGTGGCCAAAAGTTTCCAGCCACGGACATTTTGTGTCGTACTTGTCTGATGGCACCCCAGTCAAATAATGAAAAACCAAAGGGCGGGTCATAACCCGCCCTTTTTTGATATTTACATAGTTGGAGTTGGCCACGATGCAACCATAAGCTGCTCGGCGTCGCGCATATCCTCAGGCAGCTCTTGCCAGATAGCTTCGGTAACGTACGGCATAAACGGGTGGAGCATCTGCAAAGAACTCACTAAGTAGTGGCGCAGCAGTTTTTGCCGCGAGCTCCGTTCAAGGGCGTCATCACTGGCCAGTAACGGTTTACTCTCTTCAATGACCACGCTGGCAAAGTGGTCCCACGCAAAGTGATACAGTTGCTCGCCGGCAAGATCGAGTCGAAAGTCTTCGATATGTTTAGTGACAGACGCAATGGTGGGGTAGAGCTCAGCCTCCTCAAGGGCTTGGTCACTTGGGGTATGCGTATGGTTTCCGTCGTAGTCGGTCGTATTTTCTAACACAAAGCGGGTGATGTTCCAGAGCTTGTTAGCAAATTTTTTGTAGGCTTTAATTTTGTCTTCACCCAGCGGCATGTCATTTCCTGGTGCCGCGCCAATGATGAGTGCCATTCGGGTGGCGTCGGCTCCGTATTTTTCGATCATATCGAGGGGGTCGATACCGTTACCGAGCGATTTACTCATTTTGCGGTTTTGGGCGTCGCGAACGAGACCGTGGAGGTAGACGTTTTTAAACGGCACCTGCCCGGTCAAGAAGGTCGACATCAGAATCATTCGGGCGACCCAAAAGAAGAGGATGTCGTAGCCGGTTTCAAGTACGCTGGTGGGGTGGTAGGTAGCAAAGTCTTCCGTTTTATTGGGCCAACCAAGCGTACTCATCGTCCAAAGACCACTCGAGAACCAGGTATCGAGGGTGTCGGGGTCTTGCGCCCAGCCTTCGCCGGGGCTCTCAACCTGCACCTTTATCTCGCCGTCTTTAAACCAAGCGGGTATACGGTGTCCGTACCATATTTGCCGACTAATACACCAGTCGTGCAAGTTGTTTATCCAGTTGTAGTACACCCGTTCATACCGTTCAGGCAAAATAGTGGTGCCACCAGCTTCTACCGCTGCAATCATGAGTTGTTTTAGGGTGACGGTATCGCCTTCCTGTATACCAGGCACCTCTGAGTAGCCCATCGTAAACTCCTTGTTTACATCTATCCACCACTGGGCTTTGATTTGCGGCTCAATGGTGCCCCCACCACGACTGTTGACCGCGACCTTGTTGACGTTATCTTCGTCCACTTTTTCAACCAAGCCTTTCTCGCGCATCTTCTCGACGATGGCAGTGCGGGCTTTGTTAATGTGCATGCCAGCAAACTCACCCGCGATGTCCATCAGGAGACCACGCTCGTCTATAATCTGTTCTTTATCGAGACCGTGGCGCTCAGCAATCTCAAAGTCGACCGCACTGTGCCACGGGGTAATGGTCATCACTCCCGTACCCATCTCCGGGTCAGCCGCTTCGTCTTTAATAATCGTCGCAGTGATGGGGCCGTTAATCCATTCCACCTCAATGTGCTGGCCGTGTTCATACGCGGCGTAGCGCTCATCGTCGGGGTGCATCACGACGTACTTATCGCCAAACTTGGTTTCCGGTCGAACGGTACCAATGGTAAAGGGTCCATACTTAAAATAGTAGAATGGACTGTTCTTCTCTTCGTATTCGACTTCATCATCAGAAACGGTAGTCTGCATCGCCGGGTCCCAGTTAACACTCTTCGCACCACGATAAATAAGGCCTGCGTCATACATCCGAATAAAGGCTTCCATTACAGCGTCGCTGCGTTGCTCGTCCATCGTAAACGCGTAGCGTGACCAGTCGAGGCTCGAGCCCATCTTTTTGGTTTGGTTGATGATAGTATTCTTGCTCTCTTCAACAAATTCGTCGATGCGCTCTAACAGCGCTTCGCGACCAATCTCATGGCGACGTTGCTTCTCTTTTTTATAAATAATGCCTTCGACTTTGTTTTGCGTAGCGAGCGCAGCGCTATCGGTCCCGGGAATCCAGAGGGTGCGCTTACCCTGCATGCGGTGGTAGCGCACGAGAATGTCCTCGATGGCTAACATACTCGCGTGCCCAAGGTGGAGCGTGCCGGTCACGTTGGGTGGAGGGAGGACAATCGAAAACGGCTCGGCATCGGGCTGAGCAATGCCTTTTTCAACACATACATCCGGGTTGAAGTACCCGCTTTCTTCCCACATCTGGTACAGCTTGTTCTCGTGGGCTTTAGGATCGAATGGTTTGAAAAAAACCTCTGGGATATTGCTTGTTTGCTCACTTTTTTGGTCGCTCATAGGTAGTTAGAGTAGCACGAGTGTGGGTATAAAAAAAGGAAGTTGAACGTTGTGTAGATAGATTGGCAAAAACGCTGAGTATATTCTAAAATAGATTTTTGTGGTATAGTTTTTGTATGAAAAAATCGGTTACCATCAACTTAGATATCGAGAAGTTACCTGAGGGATACTACCTTGCTACCAGTAGTAGTGTGCCTGGTTTGGTGGCGCAAGCAAAATCGTTTGAGGAAGTAGTGGCGATTGCTGAGGATATTGCCCAGACGTTACTTAAGGCCCGAAAGAAAACTGAAATTTCAACTAATCAGAAAATTTTCTACCCGTTACAAGTAACGGTGTAGGTATGGGTCGGTTGGCAGGCTTTAAATACAAAGAAATCACCAAACGTCTGCGAAATTTCGGCTTTGTCTTTTGGCGCGAGGCAAAGGGTAGTCACGAAATTTGGTACTGTGCCGAGACCGGTACATATACCACAATCCCAAGACATCGTGGTGATATGCCAGAGGGTACGCTGCGAGCTATACTCAAGCAGGCCAACATTACACCTGACGATTTTTTAAATATTTAGAGTGATTTGTTGCCGTCAGCACGAAGAAGGTCAATCGCGGCTTGTGGCGCGAGTTTGCCATCGAGCTTGGCGTGGCCGGCGAGCGCAATCATGACTGAGTTATCGGTGGAGAGGCCGGGCATCGGGAAGTAAACAGTCAGGTCGGGGTACTCGGTAGTGAGCTGGAGCTCAAACTGTTGCTTAAGGTACTGGTTGGCCGAGACGCCCCCGCCGACAATCAACGTTTTGGCCTGCGTTTGCTCAAGCGCCTGCCGTGTTTTGCTTATGAGTGTCTCGGCGACACAGTCTTCAAAGTCGCGGGCGAGGGCCATTTGCTCACTTTCGCTCAGTTCTTGGTCTTGAATGGCGTAGCGTACCGCGGTCTTGAGGCCCGAGAAGGAAAAGTCGAGGTCGCCACTATTAAGCATCGGTCGGGGGAGGTCGGCTTTATACGGCGGCAGCTGCTTCACGCGCGCCTTCTGTGCCAGCTTACTAATCTGCGGCCCACCCGGGTAGGGTAGACCCATCAGGCGCGCTACTTTATCAAACGCTTCGCCGACGGCGTCGTCGCGGGTCTGGCCAATTTTTTCGTACTGGCCCCAGGTGGGCATGAGGACAAACTCGGTGTGGCCACCAGAGATAAGGAGTGAGAGGGCGGGATAGGTAATGTCAGACAGTTGGTTGTCGCGGTCGCTATCGAAGATGCTCGCCAGTACGTGCCCCTCCATATGGTTAACGGGCACGACTGGAATGTTCCATACCTTTGCCAGCGCTTTAGCAAAATTAACCCCGACCCACAGCGCGGGCGCTAAGCCCGGGCCGGTGGTGACGGCGATTAGGTCGATGTCTGGTTTGGCGAAACGCTCCACCCACTGCGAAAGCTGAGTGTAGAGCTCTGGTTCACGAATCAGGATTTCAGCCAGCTCGTGCATCTCTTGTTTGGTTAATTCGCGGGTTTCTTCTTCTACCAGTTCGGCCTCTTCGAGGGCTTTATACATCATCGGCACCAACGCTTTAGTATGCTCGCGCTTCGCGACAGTGGGGTACACGCCGCCAAACTCAGCGTGAAGGTCGGCTTGCGAGATGAGACCATTACCGGCAATCTCGTACGTAGCATCGGGGAAATCGCCGTCGACGTTCACTACGCTGACCGCGGTCTCGTCACACGATGTTTCGATAGAGAGGATTTTCATCAACGTACGGTATCACACAGTGCACGCATAAGAAAAGGCCTCACACAGAAGGTGAGGCCTGGCTATGAGGTGCGAAGACATATCTCTTCTCTGATGTACGTGTATCGTACACTCGATATTTTTATACTTCAGAAGAGATAATACTTCGCACCTGCCTAGCCAATTATGTAGTATACAGATTTTCTCACTGTAGACAATTACAGCTATGCTATTCATTGCAACAAATACCAACGTGCCGTAGGTAGAGCTTCTCACAGGATATGTTGCACTACTTTAGTGCTGTGGTTTTTAAAATAAAGGGAGTACGGTAGTATGCAGCTATGACAACAATTATAACTCACAGTGGTAGCTTTCATCCCGACGACGTCTTTGCTGTCGCCGCTTTACGCCTTGCCCACAAAGAGCAAGACGTAAATGTTATTCGTACGCGGGATGAATCGGTCATAGCAGTTGGCGAATGGGTGGTTGATGTCGGTGGTGTGCTCGACCCAGCGACACAACGCTTTGACCACCACCAACCCGGTGCGCCCGTGCGCGAGAATGGTATACCCTACGCTGCCTTTGGCTTGGTGTGGCAACATATTGGAACTGAGTTGTGTGGGTC
>CAZZPW010000031.1:0-8666 GCA_964655825.1 uncultured Candidatus Saccharibacteria bacterium | reverse complement strand
CCGGTGGTGATTGCGTCGCTATGCTGCCTTTCGCCGCTAATTTTAGTCCTGATTGGTGTTTCAACCGTCAGTTTTGCCTCGAGCTTAGCCGACACGTTTTACGGCGACTACAAATGGTGGTTCCGGGCGGCTGGCCTGGTCGCTCTGCTAGGGGCAGTGTACGTCTACCTCACGCGCACCAAAGGTATTTGCACGATAGATGAAGCCAGGCGTCGGCGCAACGAAATTATTAATTACCTCGCGCTCACACTCATTATTGGTGTTCTCGGCTACCTCTTTTTCCTGTACGTGGTGGTGCACTACCTCGGTGCCTGGCTAGGGCTATGGGTGGCGTAATACAAAGTGTATATGGGTAAAGCTACCACTCTCAAAACTACTAAAACAAACGCGAGTGTTAAGCGGTACGTGCAAACACTCTCCCCTAACCAACAAGCCGACACGCAGACCTTGCTTGATGTGTTTACTAGCGCTACTAAAACCGAGCCACGACTCTGGGGCGAGAGCATTGTTGGTTTTGGCGAGTACACCTATACCCGCAGTGATGGAAGCGAACATCAATTTCTAGCCACTGGCTTTGCGCTGCGCAAGAGCGGCCCTACCATTTACATTATGCCGGGGTACAACGATTACAGCGAAATTCTTAAAAATCTGGGACCACATAAGCTCGGTAAAGGCTGCTTGTATGTAAAATCACTCGACGGTATTCACCTGCCGACTTTAAAGAAATTGATTCGCGCTGGCTTGCGCGACTTACAAGAAAGTCATTCGGTGAATTTGTAGACTATGAAAAGCTTGGATTTGATTTTTCTAGCACATTGTTGGAATACTTTACCTGCAGTCTGGTATGCTGCTAAAGCCAGCATCACTGACGAGACCAGCAGTAACATCAACTCGGTCGCTGCAATATACTCCATCATTACTTTCCAAAAATAACACAATGGCGTACCCATCTCCATCATTGTTTCTTAAATAAAAATATCCTGTTGCGGGATCGAGTGGGTCAACAGGTGGTGTTGGATAAAATCGCAACAAATCTGTGTGTTGAACCGTCGGAGCTAGTTCTCCGCGAAGTCCACCAGTAAAGCTAATTCCAGCAGCTGGACCTGGATTTCGCGGTTCAGGATACTCTCCGAACTCGGTGTAATACAGCTGCATCGCAGTACGCATCTCACGCAACATAGTGATACGCGAAGTGTCTCTCGCTCCCTCCCGGGCATCTGCTAAACTCGCCAGCGCAATACTCGATAACACACCAATAATGGCGATGACGACCAATAGCTCCAAAAGGGTAAAACCACTTTGTTTGCCTCGATATGCTGTTCGGTAGTCGCCGGTTTTCATATCAAAATTACGACTGCAGGCGCTCTTGCATATACGCTTCATACGCTGGCGACGGTGGGCGTGGTGGAATGTCAGGTCCGTCAAGTGCTGCCTCCATGTAGTATACCGTCGCTAAAAAACCAACGATAACGATAAGCGTAATCGCAATCTTTGCCTGCGTGACCGTCTTTACCACGCCCCAATTAATGAGTTGGCTGGCGAGCACACCCGGCTCTCGTTCTACCACTTGCCGGGGCTTGATATCCAACTCTTCTGGCTCTTCAAATACAACGTTGTTGATTACCACGTTTAGATAGTAGCATAAAAATGGTGCCACAAAGCGGCTGTCATAAACACGCTATCTGGGGCTCACCATTTCCATTACATCGGTAAGCGTGCCGTCTTCGGCTAAGTCGATTTGCCCGCGCTGAGCAAGATTGCGCAGCAGTGTATCGAGCCCTCGACTGGTAACCGCATCGACTGCGCTGTGGCGTGGCACACCGGGCGGCATTACGTGCACGAGCTGCCCCTCAACCACTACATATTTACCCACACTCGCCTCGACGTCTTCGAAGTCGGTCGTTGTGAGCCCTGGAAAAGCTGCAATAAACATCTGCGGGGTATAGCCATTTTCGGGTACACCAAGCTGCCGATCAACTTCGCTGCGTAGGGTTGTCTTGAAGAGATTTGCAATAACAGGGTCGGCCGCCACCGGGACCGTCAGCGACTGAGGCGAAACGTCAATCTGGATACGGCCACTCCACCACAGGTAGATGCATACCCCTGTGATAATGATGAGGTTGATAGTCAGGAGCCAATCGAGTACCTTCTTAAGGGTTGCCATAGATGGAGTATAGCAAGCCATACCGCCCATGCCCAGGACTTAGTTTTTTAATAAAAATGAGTATAGTGTTGGTAGATGAAGAAACCTACAGGAGCCGCCGATGGCACATGATACCAACGAATTTTACACGGTCTTCAACGATCTTATCGAGCTTGAAGAAGCCCTCTACGAACTCAATTCCACCCACCGCTACGTGGAGCACTTCGGTGGCGCCCATCGTAATCGGCAACGCACTGAAGATTTGCTTGCCAGACTGGAAGAATTTCGCCCAGTTGGTGCAACCGACATCGAGATGCTGGAAGAGGTTATGGCTAAGATCGAAGATGCGCTTGAAGAAGTACGCGATTCCTTCGATGCAGCGCCTGAAGCCGACAACATCTTTGTGGAAGACGGTGTCTCGGCATAAACGACAAAACCAGCGTCTCGGCGCTGGTTTTTTACGTTACCCCTATTCGTGCAGTTGCCGCACCTTATGGAGGGCTATGACGTGCATACTCTCGGCCCAGGCTAAGGGAGTGTTTGGATTGGGTTTGTCGGTATGTGAAAAGTACGCCTCGGGGATGAGTCCATCGGGGGTAACCGTAGCGCGTGAACGCTCCAGGTAATGCTGCGCACGCTCGCGGTCGCCCCGCTCAGCGTAAATAATCGCTAGCCAGGCCAGGCCAAAGCACCACTCGGCTTCTTGCGAGTAGCCGTCGGGGTTGTGGTTGTAGTAGCGATCGAAGACATAGCGCAACACGCCCTTGTCGCGCACTAAGTGGTACTCAACATTGCGCAGAATCTCTTGCGTTTGCTCTTCGGTCGTGACGGCAAACGGGTAAATGAGGGTCATCAGCGCCAGGTCGACAAACTTCGTCACCGACTCGCGGGGCAAAAGGTCGTTCAGGGCTTGTTGTCCTAGCTCGATAGCACTATCGGGTACGTGCAGCCACTCTATTTGCTGGGCTTTCTTGAGCGCGGCGACGACCGAGCCAACCGACGACGCATGCACCTCAAGGTTCTCCTCCCATATGCCGTTATCGTCGTCGTGCCAATACTCAATCGCTACTAAGTAATCGACGAGTTTCTGCACCACAGCGCGCTCGGCGTCGGTTTCGATAACTCCTTCCCCACGCAGCTCTAGCTCAACGAGCAAGTTAAGTACTTCCCCGACTGCGTCGTTCTGGCTGTTACCCCACTCTTCCCAATACTCTTCGAAGGTCTCGGGGTGGAAACGCGCGTGAATGTACTGCCAGGTCTCTTGCGGTTTATTATCAATCGCCCAACTAATCTTACCCTCGTGTTTTACCAGCACAGTCAGCAGTGACTTGGCCGCATTTTTGACGGTTTCTATCTCTCCGACTTCTAAAAACGAGAGGACGATAAAGTAAATATCGCGTAACCAGGCTTTGTTGTAGTAGGTGTCTTCGGCCGAGGCGGTAAAGACTCCCGTCGGCGTTTGCATAGTGCGAATAACGTCGAGGTGGTGCTTGATTTCAGCGTCGAAGTCGATGTGCATAGGAAAGAACTATCTACGGGTAACTAATCTAAGCGGCAGCGTTCGCCGGTGGGCGGTTATCATTCGCAGACTGTACTTGGTCAACCTTGGGTGCATCCGGATTAGTTTGAGGTCGATACCCAAGCACATTCACGTACCACTCAGGAGGCTCTTCAGGGAACGAAGATACCTCCACTTCTGCTTCAATTCCAGCGACATCCGCCATAGCATCTTTAAATGCTGTCATATCAAAAGCAGGATCCTGCGTCAGCGAGAGAAACTCTCGTTTTAACGCATAGAAGCGTGTGCGCTCTTCCTTAGTAACATTAGGTTTATTAATACTATCTGCCTCTCGACACAAAGTCACTGCACGATGCAGCGGTGTCTCATGACGTTCAATGCTGGGTACATGTTCCATACCCCAATCTTACCACCTTATGCGCATGAGTGCAGACAAGACATTTGGTGATACACTCATTTATATGTATCGACTCGCCACATTCTGGCTCGTACTACTCCTCGCCGTGCCGTCGCTTGTAGGCGCGGTTGAGAACGCCGGTATCGTCGAGGGTATTTGGCTCTCAAACCCAGAGCCGGTTGAAAACCAACCGGTGCGTATCTACGTAGCCATCCATAACACCACGAGTGGTGATTTGGAAGGCACGGTCCACTTTCGGGTCAACGACCAGCTTTTAGACACCATGCGCATCAACGCCCTCTCCGGGCGCATTATCGAGAGTTGGGCCGATTGGGTACCAACGGCTGGCACCAGTACCCTCACCGTCGACCTTCGACGTACCGAACTGGCTAATACTGCCTCGGGCACGCAAGCGGTGGCAGTAGTACAACCACTCACCGAGCGCACCATTTTTATCGACACTGATACCGACGGTGATACCATCGGTAACCAGGTGGACGAAGACGATGATAACGACGGTATGAGCGACACCGACGAAGCGGCCGCGGGGCGGGACCCGTTGGTCTATAACGAACCACCAGCTCCCGAACCACCACCCGCGACGACTACCGTTGCGACGAGTACTTCTGAGCCAGCCACACACATGACTACAGCGACCACCGAGCGTACTGGGTTAGAGTCGCTGTTTGAGCCGAGCGCTACGCATAACACCCTAGCTCGGACGACCGAATTGATTACCCAGGTCAAAACTCAGCTTGATAGGTACCGGCAACAGCGCACGGCCGAGACAGTAGCAACCAATAGTCAAGAAGCTGCCACGAGCACAGACAAGCGTAGTCCCGATGGCACCGGGTCGCTACTCGTCGGTGGACTGTACAGCGGCCTTCTGGCCACACTGTCGTGGCTTCTTGGCTACCCTGCTCTGGTGCAACTACTACTCCTAATTACCCTCCTCTATACACTCTATCGAGTAGCACGTGCATACGGCCGCCGCCCTGACTAAATGCTACGCAGCAACCGCTATTGCACCACACGCAGCAGTCTGCTTTAGTGGGCACAGAAGCCAACAGTCGGAGGGACAGGAAATGCCTGCTTGGGTAGACGTCGCCGTACTTACCCTAACTGTTGCGTTCAGCCCACACAATATGGTTGACGCACACCGCCAGCCAGATCAAGTGCTGGCCTGCCCCAGTACCAGTGGGCTGGTGCACCTTTTCTTCACACTGCCAGAAGCACAACCCGAACGCATGCTTCAATTCGGTTGCCGCTGGTACTCCACCGGAGCACTCGAGTTTGTCTCAAACCACTCGGTCTACCTGGGCCACCAAGAGGTCGGCATTTTGGTCTTAATCGACCGACTGAGTGGAATCACCGTGTACAGCTTTAACTTTGCGGAATGACCGTTCCGCTGCCGGCCTAAGTGCCGGCATTTTCTTTTTGTGTTGGGAGTACTACCGCATTGCGCATGGTACATATCTGTGGTTTAGTAGCAACAGTCAACACAGGAGTTCCCATGTTAGTCATCCAGAATGGTGATGCGCTCGACCATGAGCTGTGTCAACTGCAGCGAGACCTTCAACGCAGGCTGCGTGCGAGTCGACTGCAACGCACCCGACCAGAGCCGCTGGCAGTAGTGGCGATACTCAGTCGCTACCCCACAACCACGCTACCTAAGCTCGAATTCGCACTACGCGCAGAACGTGACGGTACCATTCGGGCACACCTTGGTGGTCTCACCACCAAGGCTCCGATGAGCGTAAGCTAACTAGAAACGGTACTGTCGGAAGGCGGCCTCAGCCCGAGCTTCCTTTTCGATCTTGCGGAGCGAGTCGAGGTAGCGGTCGAGCAGTTACGCCAGATACGCGTGGTGTCATAAGGCACTATGACATCCCCGTGACCCATACGTTTGGGCCACGGGTTTTCTTTTACAAACCTTCGGCCACTCCTCACGAATCGAGCTGCTATACTGAAATGGTGAAACGGGTCATACTCTATGGCATTCTGGGCGTAACACTACTCATTGGCGCGCTGTTTTGGAAAACAATTCTAAGTACGGGCTACGGCTACCACGTACAGCAACTGCTTACCGGGCGACCGTATCTGGATACAACACCGGTCCCGTATCGGTTTGCCGATACCGACGAGTTCGCCACCCTTTCAACTGTAACCATCGGTGATATACGTATACCGGTAACCTTTCCCGTTGAATCAAGTTCAAGTACCGATACGTACGTTGTCGCTCGAGGCTCTGAAGCAGATGGCGATAACATCTTGCTGCTCTCTGGGTTTGGGGTAGCGGATATGTTCACGGCGAACGCAGACGTCGATAGTGAGGTCACCTGCACCATACTCTCGGCCCAAGGAGAGGATATCTGCACCTCAAACTACCTACTCTACAAAACTATGCTCGAAACGACGAGCGACGATATCACACTCCTATCATCCCGGGAGGAGAAGATCGCGTTCAGTATGCTCTACATACTAAAAGCCACGTTGTCGATGCCAGGTACTATCGACGCTTTCGAGACAGAAGTGATTCGTGGGTTTCGTTACAATCGACCGGGAGAAACGTCGTGGGTTGTGTTTTTTGTGGACGATGCCCAGTACGAGATGACCACCAGCTTAGGCCGTGAAGAATTTGATTATATTCTCGATAACATCGAACGGGTACCCGATCGCTAAAGTTCATTGTAATCGGTGTACTAGGCAGTATTTGCAAATACCTGCTGTTTTTGCTTTAGTAGCAACAGAAATGGAGGACCGTACACCATGGAAGTTTTACTCTCCCCACTCGCAGCGGGACAACCCGGGGTAGCGGCAACGCACGCTGCTATCACCGAAGCACTCAACAATGGACCTGACGGTGTGAGCGAACAGCACATCGCACTCATGATTGACAAGGAGGAATGCCATGTCGTAGCGAACATCATCCCCGGTGAGACTGAAGACCCGTTCGCGATTTCGTTTGAACTGCGGACGCGACCCGGTAACTCCCTTCGCGCCGTACTGCTGGTCAACGACACCCGCACACCGATCGAAAGCAACGTGCTGCTGCAGCTGCTGGAGCATGTAGAGCATCGTCGGAACCTGTTTATCGCCCTAACTAATCGGGCGCACCAAACGCAACAATTCGACCACCAGTCAACCGCCGGCAACGCCTGAGCACCCACCGCCCGCGGTCCGAACTATTTCGGCCCGCGGGTTTTCTTGTGTTTGCGACGACAATTTGCTTTAGTAGCGACAGATCAATCTTGCGTTATGCATCGGAGTCTGTCATGACACAGAATAGCTTGCACGTCACACACCACGCCGTGAGCCGCATTCTCAAAGGAGATAAATTTGGCTTGCGCACGAAGATGAGTGTTGAGGAATTCGTACAAATGGTCTGCTCATCAAGTCGTTTAAAGTTCGGCTCACTCATTGTCGTCTATAGCGAGAAAGACGATAAGACCTACATGGTTTGGACAGCTGAACGCGGCACTGTCATCAAGACGGTACACGATACACGGCGACTGGGAAGCAACATCGCTGACATGTTGGCACGACAAAAAGCCGGCCAGCCAATACCGTTCCAGAAACACTCACCAGTACGTGAGTTTGACCAAGGAAATGCTTCGCGCGTCTATCTGGGTATCGTCAAAGAAAAAAAGAAACGTCGCGATACTATGCCACACGTACACATTAAAGAAGTGTACGAACTGGGACACCTCTTTCTGGTGCGCAAAGACATCGACGGCTGTCTCGAAACCAGAGAGCTTCATGAATTCGTGGTTGACGCCAGTCGAATGGCATTTCAGTACCTTGGCTTGACCCGCACGGAGGCACGGCGGTTGCAGTTCATTATTGACGATGAAGTGAATCGTCACATGGGTATCATGCCCCTGCAGTTGTCCTTCCAGCTACTCGGCGAAACGATGCCAGACTTGCCCGACTGACCCCACCGCCCGCGGTCCGAACTACTTCGGTCCGCGGGTTTTCTTTTCAATTTAAAAAACAGCAAAGTAATTCTCATCTCCTAGCTAAAACCGCGGCATACTATCATATACGATAGTATGCCGCGGTTTTGGTTTCTGCTTTTCTTCTGTCTGTGCGGCTACCTATCACGTGTGATAGGTAGCCACTCTTGATTAACGCTATTTACACAACTGGTCTAGGAGTCCCCTAGACCATTTGCTAATTAGGGAGGTAGGTGTCGAAGTAGACGGCGTGACAAGTGTACCCTCCTGGATACTTCTGCAAGTAGTCTTGGTGTTCGGGTTCGGCGGGCCAGAAGCGGTGATAGGGTTCGAGGGTAGTAACGACCGGGTCGGGCCAACGGCCAGACTCATCAACGAGAGCAATCATCTCCTCTGCAATCCCTTTCTCCGCTTCGGTTTGGTAGAAGATGGCGGAGCGGTAGCTACTGCCGACGTCGTTCCCCTGCCGGTTGAGTGTCGTCGGGTTGTGCACGCGGAAAAACCAATCGAGCAGCTCCTGGTATGAGACCACCTCCGGGTCGTACTCGACCATCAAGGTCTCGGCGTGCCCTGGGTGATTGCGATACGTCGGGTTCTCGTTCTCTCCCCCACAGTACCCCGCTTCGGTGTCGGTCACTCCCTCAATATCTC
>CAZZPW010000030.1:3429-8817 GCA_964655825.1 uncultured Candidatus Saccharibacteria bacterium | reverse complement strand
GGGCGGCTACCGGGAATTGAACCCGGATTTTCGGTACCACAAACCGACGTAATAACCATTATACAATAGCCGCCAGGTGCATGGCCGGCGCCGCCAGGCGCTAGCCACGTGGGGCAAACTATACCAGTTTTGAGGCAAAAATCCAGTTAGCGGCGATGGTACAATGGAGACGTTATGTTGGACGACGAGAGTCGGATGATTGCGCTCATACTACTATTTATGATGGGTACTGCCGTCGGCTTTTACGTTGCTCGCTTTTTACTCTAAACACCAGTATGAAACTCATGTACGCAGGATTGATGGCGCTCGGCCTCCTCGCCTGGGGAGCTGATGCCGCCGCGCAAGGTCGGCAAGAGACCAACGAGGTAGTGCGGGCCGAGGTACTGCAGGTGTTGGATGAGTTTGAGCGCGACATACCTGGCACGGGTGCCACTGCCAATATCCAAGATCTGCGGATTGAGTTGTTGTCGGGGGAGCGCGCTGGTGAGATTGTGGAGTTTGAGAATGAGGCAATACCGTTGCGCGAAGGGGATATTTTTTTTGTGAACTACCTCATCACGATTAACGGTGATGAGTTCTACTTATATAAAGATTATGATCGGCGCTGGCAATTAGCTGCGCTTGGCGGGTTATTTGTACTGCTGATGCTAGGCTTTGGTGGCTGGCAGGGAGTGCGGGCACTCGGCTCGCTGGGACTCTCGGCCGCGGCTATCTTGTTTATTTTAGTGCCGGCGCTCTTGGCAGGGTACAACGCAGCCTGGGTGAGCTTAGGGGTGGCTGGTGTTATTCTTGCACTCGTTTTGTTTGGTACGCACGGGTTTAGGCCGCACGTCACCATTGCGTTTGCGGGCACGTGGAGCGCGGTGGTGGTGACGTGCGGCGTGGCAGCCTGGTGGGTCTCTAGTATGCGCCTGTCTGGCTTTGGCTCCGATGCGTCGGTCTTTCTTAATTTTGCCACCGACGGGACGCTGGATTTTGCCGGGCTACTGCTCGGTGCCATTATTATTGGTATTTTGGGTGTGTTAGACGACGTTTCGATTACCCAGGCATCGGTAGTGCAAGAGCTTAAGCATGCTAACAGTAGCCTCACGGTGCGCGAGCTGTATACGCGGGCCATCCGGGTGGGGCGCGACCACGTTTCGTCGCTCGTTAACACGCTCGCGTTGGCCTACGTGGGTGTGGCGTTGCCGTTGGTGCTGTTTCTCTCGACCAGCCAAGCGCCGGTCGGCGAGCTTCTCAACCAGGAAATTGTCGCGGCCGAGTTGACGCGCATTATTATCGGCAGCATTGGGTTGATTTTGGCCGTGCCGCTTACCACCATCATTGCGGCCTGGTGGTTTGGGACGCGGGGAGTGGCCGAAGGTGCTGAGGTGCCGCAGGCGGCTTGCGGCCACGCGCACCACCAGCACTAGTTACGCAGTTTGACGGCTGTCCTAAGCCATTTTCTACTCTATACTGGCTACAGAAGCACGCTATACTAACCACGTTTAACCGGTAACACTCATATATGAAGGGATTTGTAGAAGAATTTAAGGCCTTTGCGATGAAGGGCAACGTCATCGACTTAGCGGTTGCGGTCGTCATCGGTGCGGCCTTTGGGAAGATTGTGTCTTCGCTCGTGGACAACATTATTACCCCGCTGATTGGCCTTCTGATGGGTGGCGTCAATTTCTCAGGCCTGAGCTACTCGGTCGGTGAAGCGGTGGTAACGTACGGTATGTTCATCCAGGCGATTATCGACTTCGTGATTGTGGCCCTGGTTATCTTTATGGTCATCAAAGCAATCAGTCGTCTGCAACGCCAGCAGGCAGAAGACCCTGCCGAAAATACGCCCGCCGAACCGTCTGAAGAAGTACAGCTTCTACGCGAGATTCGCGACGGTTTGCGCCGCCGCTAAGGCCTAGCACAGACAAAAAACGGAACACTCTGTGTTCCGTTTTTTGTCTGTGCCTAGCTCGCTCGGTGCCAGTACCCGGGGGGCGGTACATACTCTGCGCAACCACACAACATCGACGACGGCTTGCGCAAGCGCACTTGGTGTGTCCGCTCATTACGAACGACCGACTGTAAAGACTTGTTCGTCGTCCATTTTTATTCTCTGGTTGTACCTCATCTGAAACGAGGGCTAACTTTCGTGTAGTAATCCCCAGCGGTGGAAAACAAGTTTTTGGCAGAAGCGATACTATGAAAATATCACTCGGTAGCTACTCCACCTGAGTGTGTTGAAGGGAATGACACGCGCTCTACTCAGCCGTGCTCAGTGTGAGCCACGGCAAGGTTATTCGCCTCGCTGTACATCATACGTAAACATAATTGCACCGGGTCATGTACTCGGTGGCGACTTCCCAACGAGTCGCCGCTCACCACCAATTACGTTTGCTCGTGATGGCCTTATTAACGCATCACTATTAGTCATCAGCCGTACACTATGAAGATCGAAAACATTCGCAAGCGAGATGGTTCGCTGCAAGATTTCTCCCTCGAAAAAATTGTTTCTGCCGTCAGCAAGGCGTTCCAAGAAACAGGTGAGGGAAGCCCCGAAGAAGCCAAACGTGTCGCAGAGCGCGTACACGAAAAAACCGTCGCCATGTGCGTCCAGGCCAATACCGCCGAAGCGGACAGCCCGCAAGCGGGTAAGTGCATCGACGGGCTGCCCGCAGTCGAAGAAATTCAAGACCTCGTCGAGCAGGTATTGATGGAGCTCGACTACTACCCAACTGCCAAGGCGTACATCATCTACCGCAGTAAGCGGAAGGAGATGCGCGAACGCGACATTTTCCAGAAGCGCGTGAACATGAAGCCGTACGAGTACCCCGAGCTGGTTGAGTACGTCGACGCTGTACGCCACAGCTACTGGATTCACACCGAATTTAACTACACCAGCGACATTCACGATTTCCGTGTGAACATCAACGACGTCGAGCGCGAAGCGCTTAAGAAGACCATGCTCGCCATCGCGCAGATTGAAGTGGCCGTCAAGACGTTCTGGGGTAACCTATACAGCAAGATGCCAAAGCCAGAGGTGGGGGCGGTTGGTTTTACCTTTGCTGAGAGCGAAGTACGCCACATGGATGCGTACGCGCACCTCTTAGAGATTCTCGGGCTTAATGAGGAGTTTAAGCACCTGACGCACGAACCGGTTATCCAAGATCGTATCGCGTACCTCGAGAAGTCGATTGCGCTCTCAAAAACGGGCGACAATCGAGAGTACACCCAGTCGGTACTGCTGTTCTCACTCTTTATTGAGCACGTGAGCTTGTTCTCGCAGTTCCTTATTATGATGAGCTTCAACAAGCACAAGAACCTCTTCAAGGGCATTAGTAATGCCGTTGAGGCCACCTCTAAGGAGGAAAACATCCACGGCATGTTTGGCACCGAACTCATTAATATTGTTCGCAAGGAGCACCCGGAGTGGTTCGACGCTGAGACCAACGAACTCGTACAGACGATGTGTCGTGAGGCGTACGCCGCCGAAGAGAAGGTAGTCGACTGGATCTTCGAAGCGGGGGAGCTCGATTTCCTCTCTAAGGAAACCGTCAAAGAGTTCATCAAGAGCCGACTCAACAACTCACTTAAGGGGATTGGCATGACTCCAGTCTTCGAACTGAACGAAGCACTCGTCGAAGAAACCGATTGGTTCGATAACGAAGTGATTGCAACCAAGCACGTCGACTTCTTCCAGAAGCGCTCCATCAATTACAACAAGCGGAGCAACTCGGTCACGAGCGCCGACCTCTTCTAACCGCCTAACTGATCCTACTGTATGAAAAAAGAACCCTGGTACTGGCTGAACGATAACAGCCGCGCTTTTCTCGCACGCGGCTACCTTATGGAAGGGCAGACTGCCGAGGAGCGGGTCCGCCAAATTGCCGAGACGGCCGAAGAAATTCTTAAGAAACCTGGTTTTGCCGACAAGCTCGTCGACTACACCAGTCGCGGGTGGGTGTCGTTTTCGTCTCCGGTATGGGCTAACTTTGGCGCGGGCCGTGGCTTGCCAATTAGTTGCTTTGGCTCGTACATTGCCGACGATATGGCGAGTATTCTCTACACCAACGCCGAGGTGGGCATGATGAGTAAGTACGGTGGCGGCACCTCAACCTACTTTGGTGCGCTCCGCGAGCGCGGTGCCGCCATCAGCGACAAGGGCTCGAGCAACGGGCCAGTGACGTTTATGCAGCTCTTTAACACGATGGTCGACGTGGTGAGTCAGGGGTCGGTCCGACGGGGTAATATGGCAGCATACCTACCTATTGAGCACCCTGACGCCAAAGAATTTCTTGATATCGGTACCGAGGGCAACCCGATTCAAGGGCTGACCCACGCGGTGACGGTAGGCG
The DNA here is from genome assembly GCA_964655825.1 of uncultured Candidatus Saccharibacteria bacterium. Taxonomy (GTDB): domain Bacteria; phylum Patescibacteriota; class Minisyncoccia; order Phycocordibacterales; family UBA918; genus OLB19. Next base: position 4,480 of record CAZZPW010000030.1, on the reverse strand, counting down.
ACGAGTGGTTGCAAGCGATGGTCGACGGTGACGAAGACAAACGCGCCCTTTGGGCGAAGGTGATTCAGCGCCGTGGTGAGATTGGCTACCCGTACATTATGTTTACCGACAACGCCAACAACCACACCGTCGATGTCTACAAAGACAAAGACCTGAAGATCCACGCCTCAAACTTGTGCTCAGAGATTATGCTCCCGAGCAAAGACGACTGGAGCTTTGTGTGCTGTCTCTCGTCTATCAATGTACTCTGGTACGACGACTGGAAAGACACCGACCTGGTTGAGACCATGACCTACTTCCTCGATGCGGTGATGGAAGAATTTATTACCAAGCTCGAGCTCATGCGCGATTCTGGTAACCACGAGAAAGAGGAAGCCTTCCACTTTATGGAGCGGGCATACAATTTCGCGAAGGCGAACCGGGCACTCGGTTTGGGTGTATTAGGCTACCACTCACTCTTGCAAGAAAAGATGTTGGCCTTCGATAGCGAGGAGGCTGCTCAGCTTAATATCGAGGTCTTCACCCACATGCACGAGCAGAGCTACGCCGCGAGTGAGGCGATGGCAAAAGAATACGGTGAGCCCGAAGTGCTCGAGGGCTACGGTCGCCGCAACACTACGACAATGGCGATTGCACCGACGACTTCAAGTGCGTTTATTCTCGGGCAGGTATCACAGGGTATCGAGCCAGTTTGGAGTAACTGCTACATCAAAGACGTTGCCAAAATGAAGGTGACCATTAAGAACCCATTCCTCGAAGCGCTTCTCGAAGAGAAGGGAGAGAATAACCGCGAGACCTGGAACAGTATTCGCGACAACGATGGCTCGGTGCAGCACCTCAAGTGCCTCTCCGACGAGGAGAAAGCGGTCTTCCGCACCTTTGCCGAGGTCGACCAAAACGCCGTCATCGACCAGGCTGCTGCCCGTCAACAATTCATCGACCAAGGTCAGTCACTTAACGTGATGGTGCCACCAAGCGTGTCGCCGAAAGATATTAACGCACTCTACATGCGCGCGTGGAAGGGAGGTGTCAAAGCTCTCTACTACCAGCA
>CAZZPW010000030.1:0-3329 GCA_964655825.1 uncultured Candidatus Saccharibacteria bacterium | reverse complement strand
AAGAGCGGCGCCGAAGGCGCCGCTCTTTTGCTGTCTCGACTACTGGTAGCTATGTATCATACATGATACATAGCTATCCATGATGCAAAAAAGCGCGACCCAAACGAGGGTCGCGAGAGAAGTTAGCCACTGATCGTCACACATTCAGTAGAACGTGGGGTTGCACTAAACGATAGTGCCGTTGAAACTGATTCGAGATTGAATTCTGCCACCAAGTATCCCTGTGCATCGACGAGTCGCTCGTTGAGTTCACGGTAATGGTTTACTTCACCCTCGATGTTGTGCCGATTTCTTGGAATGACGAGGACCGACACGAGATTGTCTCGCGCCAACACTCGCAGTAGCTGCCTACCGAACACGCTGGTTTGATCGCTTATACCATGCACGACAATGATGATATTCTCACACCGAAGCCTAGGGTCATCGAGCAGTCGAAACGGGATGGCGATGTTGGTTAGTTCGGCAGACGAAGGTAGTCTACGTGCCACTTCATGAGCCGGACTGGTTATACTTCCCAGCGCGCGGATATTCCATGGAATGACAAACACCTCGCGGTCGCCTAGTCTCGAGAATACATCCTCGATGGTACGGCGCTGATTGTACGTGCTGCTCGAAACATCGATCAAGATAATTTCGGCAGCGGCGCTGGTCACCCAGCAAGAGAGCAGTAGGGTGGTTAATAACGTACGCATCGGTTCACCTCATTGGTAATGAGCCCTTCCTTACCTCACCATACTAACTACATATAGAAAAGGCGAACAGACAGTGTGATTAGCCATAAAAATAAAAACCTGCAAGGGGTACGGAAGTAAGGCAGTTTAACACCCTTTTCTTGGCAGTTCTGCTATCATTACTGAATTATGCGCAATCGTTTTAGTGTCGCGTTAATACTCACTCTCGTCTTGGCGACGAGCTACTTTTATGCTGCCTACGCGGCGGTGTGCGCGTTACCACTCACGTATACCATCGGTGAGATCGATGAGCGCTTCAATCTCTCGACAGCGGCGGCTGAGCTGGCGGTGGCAGATGCAGCCGCCGTGTGGGAGGAATCACTCGAGCAGGATATTTTCCGTTCGGTGTCTGATGACGCTGAGGCAGACATACTGGTCCGGTACGTGTTTGACGAGCGCCAAGAGCGGACGACGGCCGAAGCCCGCGAGCGCGAGCGGCTCGCGGTGGTGGAGGCATTGAGTGGTGAAGTACAAGAGGCGTACCAGCAACAAGTAGCTGTGCTTGAAGCGCGAGAAGATGCGTACGAGGAGCGGGCAGCCGTGTATGAACGGGACCTCTCTCGTTACAACACTACCGTTGCCTCGTATAACGCTGAGGGCGGGGCGCCGCCCGAGGTGTTTGCAGAGCTCGAAGCGGAAGCCGAGCGGCTCAGTACCGAAGCGGAAGCGTTAAATGCTGAGGTGGCAGCAATCAACGATCTGATCGAAGACATCAATCAGCTTGGGGCCGAGGGAAATCAACTTATTTCTACTTTTAACGAGCGCGTGAGTGATTTTAATACCGTGTTTGCCGACGGCCGTGAGTTTACCCAGGGTGACTATCGAGACGGTCAGATTAGCATCTACTCGTTTGCCGATCGTGATGAGCTGCACGTCGTCTTGGTGCACGAGTTGGGGCACGCACTGAGCATTGGCCACGTGGAAGACCCGACGGCGTACATGCACTTCTTGCTCGGTGGGCAAGACCCACAGGCTGGTCTACAGCCCGATGACATCGAGGCGTTTAATGCCGTGTGTGCGCCGGAGGCGCGCTTAGCTACCGTGCCCCAGCCCTGGCGCGCGTTCTTTGCTTGGCTCGAGGTGTAGGCAGGCGTATAATCTAAAGGTTACTGGCTAACTACTTTTTATGGAATCAACATCAATTTTTCGCACGACGTACATTAAGGTACTGACGGCGCTCTTTCTAGCTTCAGCCACTCTGGCGGTGCTCGCCTACGCTGCGTTTGCCTACCAGCAGGCCAAGCACTGGCAAACGGGGCCGATGATTATCAATGTGTCTGGTGAAGGGGAGGTTATGGCGCGACCCGATATCGGCAGCTTTAATTTCGGTGTCCGGGCTGAGGCCGAGACGGCGGCCGCTGCGCAAGAGCAGTCGGCTACGGCGATGAACGACATTATTGGCTATTTGGCCGAAGCTGGCGTGGCGGAAGCCGACATTGATACAAGCAACTACACCCTCAACCCCCGTTACCGCTGGGTCGAGGAGGTGTGTGTACCAGGTACGCTGTGCCGTGGCGGTGAGCGTGTTATCGATGGCTACGAAGTTTCGCAGACGGTATCGGTTAAGGTGCGTGACCTCGAGCAGTCGGGTGCGCTCATTAGTGGTGTCGGGCAGCGGGGTGCAACGAACGTTAGCAGCCTCCAGTTTACTATCGACGACCCGGCCAATCTCGAAGCTGAAGCGCGCTCGCTCGCGATTGCCGACGCACAAGCAAAAGCCGAGGTGTTGGCTGCAGAGCTCGGTGTGAGTATCGTTGAAATGACCGGCTTCTACGAGGAGAACCAAGGTCGCCCCATTGAGCCATACCTGATGGCGCGCTCTGAGATGGCGATGGATGGTATGGGTGGTGCTACGGCGCCGAGTGTACCGGTGGGTGAGGATGAGATTATATCTCGCGTAAACATCTCCTACGAGGTGAAATAAGCAAAACGAGCGAACAACTTTGTCGCTACGGAATAAAAGCCGGCTCCCTGGACCATTGTCCCGGTCGCTGGCTTTTTTCCTAGGCTCCTCGTTCTTCATCTCGTTTTGCTTATTTCACTGAGGAGACGGAAAACAGCGGATTTTACCAGTTTTTCTTATGAACAAAGTGAGTTAGAAAAACGATAATACCCTTGTGTGCATCCAATTGTAATTATTTTAAACAGCCTGACCGGCAGCTTCGCTGCCGGTCAGGCTGTTTAGTATGGTGCTGAATTTGGCGATTATGTGCACTTGGTGTAGGCTACCTGCGAACCAGATCTTAGGAGGTAGGAGATGGCAAACTTTCCATTACCAAAAGGTTGTTTTCGCCCATTGATGCAACCTCTTTCTATCGCTGAGTCTGAGGTCGCTCAACTTGGCTTTGTTATCAACGTTGTGTTTGACGACGCGAGGTTGGGCTGCTTTTGGCCCGGTCATGCACCGGATGCATTTTGGGAGCCTCATCCCGGTTGGGTCAATGTGGTTGTCCGTGGTGGACTGGTGACCCAGGTGTGCTATGGGTGCGATTAAAGCACAAGGCCGACAGTGTAGCTGTCGGCCTTGTTTTTTTATGAAATAAGCGTATGATACGCAGTATCGAAGCCCCGGGAGGGGTTTTAAAATTGTTTGCTACA
>CAZZPW010000029.1:0-8993 GCA_964655825.1 uncultured Candidatus Saccharibacteria bacterium | reverse complement strand
TTACTCGAGCGGGCCCACTCCGACTTGAACGGAGAACGGCGGGTTTGGAGTCCGCTGTTTTACCAATTAAACTATAAGCCCCTATTTCGCTTGGTGCGCTACATAGTAGGCGATACGTGGCACTAAATCAACCCTGGAGCCAGTTGGTAACCATGACGGGGGCAGTGTCGAGTTTGTCGGGGGTCAGCCAGTGAATGTTTTCGTTTCGTTTTAACCACTGCAGTTGCCGCTTGGCGTACTGCCAATTTTTTGCAATTATTTGCTCGACAAACTCCTCGTCGTTGAGTTCGCCCCGATACCAGGCAATACCAATACTGTACTCAAACCCAAATTCGGCAATGCGTTCAGGACTGAGATTTTGTTCGAGGAGCCAGGCAATTTCATTTTTAAAATCAGCGCTGAGCCATTGCTGCGCTCGTTTTTCAATGCGGCCACGAATCTCTTCGCGACTACGCTCAATACCAATCCAGAGGGTGTCGTACCGCTCCTCACTCGGTATTTCGGGCACGCGACCGACAGCGGCGATGATTTCGAGTGCACGCACGAGTCGACGTTTGTTGTTGGGGTCGATGTTCGCTGCGCGGGCGCTATCGCGTTCGCGCAGCTCAGCAAACAGCTCCGCCGCACTCATCGCTTCCAGCTCAGTGCGTAAGGTTTGGTTGGGTGGTACCTCGGGCATGGTGGCACGGCCAAGTAGTAAGTCGACGTAGAAAAAGGTGCCACCGGCAATAATCGGCAAGTTACCGCGGGTAGTTATGTCGGCAATCGCCGCCTGGCCGGCCTCGACAAAATCTTTAGCAGTATAGACCTCGTCGACGTTCGCTACGTCGAGGCAATGGTGTGGGATACCCTGCATTTCTCCAGGGGTGGCCTTGGCGGTACCAATGTCGAGACCACGATACACCTGCCGGCTATCGGCTGAGATTACTTCACCATTAAACTGCATTGCCAGTTCGACCGCGAGTCCAGTTTTGCCCGAGGCGGTACTGCCAACAATTACGAGAACCTTGTCTTTCATTTGTGCCGCGGGAGGGAATCGAACCCTCACTCTGTAAAGAACACGATTTTGAGTCGTGCGCGTCTACCAATTCCGCCACCGCGGCTGTTACGGTGTGCGGATGAGTGTAGCAAATTACGAGCCATTTCTCTAGCGGGGTGGTTATAAACAGTCGTCACCGGTCAGTCGTGGTAAGATACGAATACGAACAGGTACTCATGGTGGGTGCATAAACACGTTCGCTCTACAACGTATTTTTGTCTATGGCAGCTTTTAAAGGAGACTCTATTTTTTGGATTGAAACGAATAAAATCGTCCCGAATCCGTACCAACCCCGACGCGAGTTCGATGAAGCACGGCTTTCAGAGTTGGCTGATTCTATTCGCATGTACGGGGTATTACAACCACTGACGGTGAGTCGTAAAGAGGTGCACGGTGAGGATGGTGCCTTTCGAACGGAGTACGAACTGATTGCTGGTGAGCGACGTCTTCGGGCGAGTAAACTAGCTGGTGTCGAGCAGGTACCGGTTATTATCCGGGAGGGTGAAGATAGCGAGCAAGAAAAACTCGAACTCGCTATTATCGAGAATTTGCAGCGCGAAGATCTGAATGCGGTTGACCGGGCACTCGCCTTCAAGCAGTTGGCCGATATGTTTAACCTCTCGCACACGCAAGTGGCAAAAAAAGTGGGGCGGAGCCGCGAGTATGTGTCTAACTCCATTCGCTTACTCAATTTGCCTGAGTACATGTTGGAGTCGGTCAAGACGGCTGACATCACGGAGGGACACGCTCGTACGTTACTCATGCTCAATGATCGCCCCGAGGAGCAGGACACCCTATACCGAGAGATTTTACTGAAGAAACTAACTGTTCGCGAAGTAGAGCGAATCGCTCGTAAAATTGCAACCGATAAGGTGCGCAAGCAGAAATGGCAGGGGACCGACCCGGAACTGATTGAGAAAGAGAAGCAATTTACGGAAACGCTCGGCACTCGGGTGCAGCTTACCAAGACCGATTACGGTGGAAAAATTACCATCGATTACTTTTCTGACGAAGATCTCGACCTATTGCTCACCACCATGGCTAAGAATCGGGCACAAGGTAACGAACCATCGGTATCTGCCATTACGAGTGCGGCCTCTGCGATAAGCGCTGCGCAGGCTACTGGTGATGATGCTGAGGCAGCTGCGCTGGCGGCACTCAATACGAGCACGCCTCTGGAGGAGGTGCCTGAGTCACCACGACCAGACGCGACTCAAGCGTCTGAACTACCGGCTGCGGTACCACCAGTAGCAGAGGAGACAGCTCCAACCATTACACCACCAACGGAACCGGACATGTCGGTTGCGCCAGTCTCCGAACCAGTACCCGTGGCACCAGCCGAAGTGGTACCGCCAACCGCGACGGCGTCTACCGAGACACCACCAATTCAACCGAGCCAGCCAGAGACTCACGCAGCGCCTGCGGCACCGGCCGATCACTCACTCCGCAGTAAGTTTGCGCAGCTCTTTAATGAGACGAATGCGCCCGCGCCGCACCCACCTACGCCGCCACCCACCGGACCAGTCGAAACGCAAGCGGCTCCGGTCACCCCTACCGAGACACCAACTGCCTCGGTGCCACCAACCGTACCATCCGTTCAGCCACCGACAGCAGCCCCGCACGCGGAAGCACAACCAGGTGCCGATACCCAGCCTCAGCCGGCGTCAGCCGCTGCCGAGCCGCAGCCAGGTGTTGAGATAGCAGACGATGCTACAACCCCCGACACACAAGCGAAACCGACGAGCAACTCGGAAAGCGACGAGGATTTGTATGGGGTGAAGCACTTCACCGTATAGCGCGTCGACTACGTCGAGGCTTGGCGTTCGAGGGCACCCCGGATACGGCGCTTAGCCAGAGAGGTTCGGCACATCTCGAGCCACTTGTGGGTTGGGTGAGACCCTTTACGCGTTTCGATAGCGACGATATCACCATTACGGAGCTGTGTGTCGAGGCTGACTAATTTTTGGTTAACTTTTGCGCCGGACATAGCGTTTCCTATTTCGGAGTGGATAGCGTAGGCAAAGTCAATTGGAGTTGCGCCTCGGGGAAGGTCAACCACGTCGCCGTCGGGGGTGAAGGCAAAGATACGGTCGTGGAAGAAATCCGCACGCATGTCGTCGACAAATTCTTGCCCGGAGGTTTTATCTTTACTGTACATTTCGCCAATTTGATTAATCCAGACGGGGATTTTTTCTCGGTCGGGGAGTTCTTGCGAAAGCTCCACTTTTTGGCGACGTTCGCGCCACGCGAAGGGGCGAAAGAGCGAGGGAGCCATACGACTAAACCACGAGCTGCTGCCAAGATTAACACTTTCGGCTTTGTAGATGAGGTGCGATGCGACACCGTACTCCGCCTCGTGGTGCATCGTTTCGGTACGAATTTGGATTTCCAAAATATTTTTGGCTGGGGTGGTGACGGTGGTGTGAATTGACTGATAGCCGTTTGGTTTAGGGAAGGCAATGTAGTCCTTCATCCGACCAGGGAGGGGGCGCCAGATTTTATGGATGATACCGAGTGTTTGGTAACAGTCTTCGACAGTTGGGACGACGACGCGTAGGGCCAACAGGTCGTATATGAGGTCAATGTTCCACTCCTTACGCTGTAGTTTGTGGTAGAGACTGTAGAGCCCTTTAACCCGGTACGAGGTTTGAAAATTGCGCAACCCCGCTTCAGCGAGTTGTTTTTGCAAGTGTTTGCGTTCGCGCTCGAGGATATCGTCGGCTTTACCAACGGCACCTTTAATGGTTTCTTGGACGCGGGTGTACTCTTCAGGGTAAACGTACGGAAAGGCCAAATCTTCTAGTTCTTTACGGATGCGGCCCATCCCCAGGCGGTGGGCGACGGGGACATAGATCTCGAGTGTTTCGCGGGCAATGCGCAGCTGCTTTTCTTTGGGTACGTACTCGAGCGTACGCATGTTATGGAGTCGGTCGACGAGTTTGATAATAAGCACCCGAATATCCTGGCTGGTGGCCACAAACAGTTTGCGCAACGACTCGTTATGGCGGTCGGTGCCGTAGTAACGGACCGACGAGAGTTTTGTCACACCCTCAACCAGAAAAAGAATCTCCTCGCCAAACTGTGCTTGAATAGCTTCTGCCGACACGTCGGTATCTTCGATGGTGTCGTGTAGTAACCCGGCGGTGATAGTACGTGGGCCCATACCCATTTCTGCCAGACGATAGGCAACGTCGGCCACGTGGGTCATGTAGGGTTCGCCAGAGTAGCGTGTGTGTCCCTCGTGAGCCTTGACGGCCAAGTCGTAGGCAGTTTCAATTAACTGACGATCAGCGTCGGTCGGATCGCTCACGCGGCTAATGATTTCGGCTGCGGTATACATAGGTTCCATTGTATGCCGCTTGACCGATTTGGCAAGTGTTGTCTATTGCTTCAGCCATTCAACCGCGTCTTCGATGGTGAATTTCTTAAGATCTAAATCGTCGGGCAGATTAATACGCTTAAAGCCCTTGCGTAGGTAGCGCCCTGATTTACTCTCGTAGACATTGATGAGTTTGCGGGTCTTAGGGTGGATACCTACCTCTTTGACGAGCTTTTCGCCTTTGCGGAGCTGTTTGGGTTCGGCCAAAATTTCTAGAGCTCGCTCGAAGGTAATGGTATACGGGTCGTCTTTTTTAAGAGAGCGGAAGTCGCCGGCGTGACCGATGTACGGGCCGTACTGGCCGGTATTGGCAATAACAGGCTCGCCAGTGGTTGGGTGCTCTCCGAGCTCACGGGGGAGTAAGAGTAATTTGGTGGCGAGCGCTACCGTGACATCTTCTGGCGTAACGTCTTTTGGTAGGGCGGCCCGTTTAGGTTTTTCGGCTTTCTTGTCGCCTTTTTCTGGTGTAGGGCCGAGCTGGACGTACGGCCCAAAGCGGCCGTTGAGTACGAAGATAGGTAGGCCAGTTTCCTGATGGGTGCCGATTGGCTCATCGTCTTTCATGAGGCTACCGTCAATGAGGCGCGCCCCAGTACAGTCAGGAAAGGTGCTGCAGGAGAGAAAGGTGCCATTTTTACCTAGTTTCTTGACCATTCCTTTACCACACTCGGGGCAGGGGAACTCTTTTGGACCAGGGCCGAGGTTGGTTAGCTTCTCGATGTCTTCTTTGGCCGCTACCGCTTTCTGGAACGGGGTATAAAAATCTTTGAGTGTCTTGCGGTAGGTACGCTCACCAGTAGCAATTTCGTCGAGTTCGTCCTCCATTTCACTCGTAAAATCGTCGCTGATATAGTCGGCAAAATGTTCTTCTAAAAAGCTTGAAACAACATCTCCGGTATCGGTAGGGATGAGGGTCCGACCCTCTTTCTCAACGTAGCCACGGTCGGTAATCGTTTTCATGATTGAAGCGTAGGTTGATGGGCGACCGATACCACGCTTTTCGAGTTCTTTAATGAGACCCGCTTCGGTGTAGCGATTTGGGGGTTGGGTCTGCTTGGCTTCGATGTCGACCTCAGTCACGGTGAGTTTGTCATTAGCGACAACTTTTGGTACTTCAGTGTCTTCGCCACGGGCTGCCGGGTCGGCCTTCAGCCAACCCGGGAAAACAACCCGCGAGCCGTTAACGGCAAAGTCAGGGATAGATTCGTTACTGTCGGTAATATTGGCGAGTACTTTGGTGCGCTTAAGTTGCGCATCGGCCATCTGTGAGGCAACAGCCCGGGCCCAGATGAGATCGTACAGTGCTTTCTGGTCGCCGGTCGCGCCCGCTTGGTGTTTGGCAAAGTTGGTCGGGCGGATAGCCTCGTGCGCCTCCTGCGCCGATTTACTCTTGGTGCTGTAGCTACGAGGTTGAACGTACTCTTTGCCGTATTCCTTGTGGAGGAGCGCTACTATCTGCTTTTGCGCTACCTGACTCATGTTCGTACTGTCGGTACGCATGTAGGTAATCAGACCGGCCTCGTAGAGCTTTTGCGCTGCACCCATAGTGCGGCTGGGGGCAAATCCGAGCCGGGTCGAAGCGGTTTGTTGCAGGGTGGAGGTGGTAAAGGGTGGGCGCGGACTGCGCTTAGCCTCACTCTCTTTTACTTCGGTAATGGCCCACGTATGGCTCTCGCCGAGTTTTTTAATGCGCTTAGCTTCTTTCTCTGTGCTCGGTTCCTTGGTACAGGTAAACGGCACCGTTTTTTTATCGATGGTCGTGTTGGCGGTGAGGACAAAGAAATCTTCTGGTATGAAGGCGCGAATTTCTCGCTCGCGCTCCATAACAATGCGTAAGGCAGGGGATTGCACCCGCCCTGCCGAGAGGCCGTAGCGGACCTTTTTCCAAATCAGCCCGGAGAGATCGTACCCCACCAGACGGTCGAGTACGCGACGGGCCTCTTGCGCTTCTTTAAGGTGCGTGTCAATGGTGCGGGGGTGCTTGATAGCCTCGGTGACTGCCGGTTCGGTAATTTCATGAAACACAACCCGCTTGAGGTTTTTATTGATGTCTTTCAGGAGCTCGGCTACGTGCCAGGCAATAGCTTCGCCCTCGCGGTCGGGGTCGGACGCGAGCAAGACGGTCTTAGCCTTGGCAGCTGCTTTACGTAGCTCTTCGATAACTTTATCTTTACCAGGCGAAACAATGTAGCGTGGCACAAACCCACCATCTATATCGACGGCGTCTTTGTTGCTTTTGGGTAGGTCGCGGACGTGCCCGATAGACGATTTAACGACGTACCCGGGGCCAAGATATTTTTCGATGGTCTTAGCCTTTGCGGGTGACTCGACAATTACCAGTGTGTTGTTCTTCGTGGTTGCCATGTGCGCTAACAAATACTACCGATACATATATATGTCAAATCACAACTGTAACGACCAGACTCGGATCAAGATCCTGTGTAAGTCAGTCTGTAATAAAAACGGCCGGCAAAGTACTTGGTAATATATACCTGTTAACAGGTATATATTACCAAGTTCCTCGTGCAATTTTTGCCCGTGCTTTAGGGTCCACCTGTGCCGCGGTTAGGGTGAGCATGAACCGTACAAATGAATTTTGTCGCTTCTCTGAAACTGTTTGAAAAATGGGTGTATATCTACCGTGAAGATAATGTGCTTGTAATCGTTGGGCAGTAGATACGCTTAGACCCATTTTCTGCGCTACTTTGTATGGTGATGAATTTTGCGAGTAGAGTAAAAGCGCACCAAATCGCTTTAATAGCATGATGCGCTCGCTCTCGGTACAGAGCGCTGTAAAGCAATCAGCAAAGGCTTTGTGCGATGTGCCCCGCATAAGTTTTAAAAATTCTCTCTCGATACGGATAAACTCCTTACTGGCCACTTGCTTATGAGTGATGTTAGTCATGCCTTAAAGTATACCTGTTAACAGGTAGGATAATATGTGTGTCTGTGAACGTTCATTATTGTCGGCGGCGGTAGGTACCATCGGTCTCGGCAATATGGCCAGTCAGTTCGAGTTCCATCAAGAGTACGTTAGCTTGCGCAGTAGCAATACCGCTACGGCGAATGAGCTCATCCTTTTGCATTGGTTCGGTGAGGGTGCAAAGGAGGGTTTGAGCCGCGGGCGCGACAGCGCCCGCGGCCGTATCAGCGGCAATCGATTTAGCTGGCGTTGGTTTAAGTTCGAGGGCGTCGATGATATCCTTCGCATCTGTTAGTGGCGTCGCACCCAGCTTTAAAAACTGGTGCGTGCCTCGACTCACCGGTGAGAAAATATCGCCGGGCACCACAAACAACTCACGATTATAGTCGGTAGCCATCCGCGCGGTGATGAGCGAGCCCGACTGCTCAGCCGCTTCAATAACTACGGTTGCCTGAGCCAGTCCGCAGACGAGTCGATTACGTTGCGGAAAGGTCCACCGGGCGACACGTTGCGTCGGCTCATACTCGGAGAGTAACGTGCCGCCCGCCTCGAGGATGCGGTAGGCGAGTCGCTTGTGCCGCGCAGGGTACAGTACGGTGTCGTCGAGTCCGCCACCGGGGATAGCCAGCGTGTAGAGGTGGTGTCGTAGCGCCGCCTCGTGGGCTAGACCGTCAATACCAATCGCGAGACCAGATACAATTCCCACCTGGTAGCCCACCAAGCCGCCAACGATGTGTTCAACGACGGCCTTGCCATAATTGGTATAGTGGCGTGAGCCGACCACAGCGATGAGAGGCAAGTCGGCCGGTGGAAGTGCGCCACGATAATTGAGTTGTTTGGGTGGTTGCGGAATTTCCTGTAAAAGCCCAGGAATACTACCCAATGGAGTGATTGGATACGTGTTCATAAAATAACTTTAGCATAGAAAAAAGTACCGCCTTAGCGGTACTTATAGTCTTGATTTTTTGGTCGGTATGCCATAGTCGGCTTTTCCCAGCACTCGTTCCTCCATTTCACCGAGCAATCTTGGATCTTGACTGGCCAGACGAATAGCACGTTGACGACACTCCGCAATAATCCGGTTTCTTTTGCCGACAGAGACTGGGCCACGAATTCGATCTAATACCAGAATATCGCAAACAGATTGAAGCTTACCTTGTGAATCAACCAAGGATTCCCAATCATCGAGTAGCTGCTTTTCAAGCTTGAGTTTGACGTGCTTTTGTATTTCGTCATGCATCAAACCCATGTAGTCTTGCCATTGATATTGCAAGCCACCTTTGTACTTTTGCAACTTTCGAAAGAATTCACGACGATGTTTTTTGGCTGAATTGACTTCTAGAACTCCGAACTTTCCTTTTGGAAAGTCAGCGACTCCACGTGCGTAATCCTGCAGTTCTTTGGGGAGCTGCAGAATGGGTATCTCCCACATAACAGCCCTCCTTTTTGCCAGAGGCTATATAACAACATATTAAGAAGTTTGTAAATACTTTTTATCTTAAAATTTAAATACTCTCCGAACATTCTTTGTTTTCAAGCCGATTGCGGTATAATCGGCCAATATGTTGGATATCAAATTTATTCGGGAGAACGTGGAGCTGATTGAGATGGCCGCCACCAAGAAGCACATCACCATCGACCTCAAACGACTG
>CAZZPW010000028.1:0-9013 GCA_964655825.1 uncultured Candidatus Saccharibacteria bacterium | reverse complement strand
TGTGCGGGATAGGGGAATCGAACTCCTGACCTCTGCTTGGAAGGCAGATGTTATACCATTTAACTAATCCCGCGGCTGGGCGCTATTCTAGCACGCCTTTTTAGCCATTTCCAGCGGCTGGTATACTAGGCCTGTATGACGTGGCTCATTGAATTTGGTACGACCTTGATTACATCTGTAGTGGCCGCCGGGGGTGTGGTGAGTAGTTGGTGGTTACCACCGAGTTACGAGCCGACGCTCCACACCGCCCCAGCAATTATCACCCCAACTCCTCTCCCTAATCTCGATACGACAGCGGCGCGCATTCCACAGGTGTTAATTGAAAACGCTGCCTACCAACAAGCGGCGGTTCTCGGCAGCCAGGATACGCTCCCAGCAGGCGTACACAACCCCGCTGAGGCGATGGTGAACATTTTCTGTAGTTTTCGTAACGAGAATACCATTCGCTATACCACCGGTAGCGGCTTCTTTATCACCCCGTCAGGGATTATCCTTACCAACGCACACGTAGCTCAGTTTCTCCTGCTCGAAGCAGTCGACGAGGATGGCACCGCTAACTGCACCGTACGCCAAGGTGACCCGGCCGCCCCTCGCTACGAAGCAGCATTACTCTACATCTCACCTACCTGGGTACAGGAGCACGCCGCACTCATTAGTGACGTGGCCCCAAAAGGGACCGGCGCCTTCGACTACGCGTTGTTATATGTCACGGGTGGCGTCGACACTCAGCCCGTCCCGCGCTCACTACCACACATCACCATCGACACGGCGCTCCCCTCTACGCGCAGCATCGGCACCACAATATCTGTCGGTGGCTACCCTACGGCAAATACGGAGCAGCTCATTTCTGGTGAGGCGTTACCCCGCCAGTACGCCACAACCACGCTGGTTGATCTCTATACCTTTGGGAGCAACTACGGTGATATCTACCTCCTCGGCGGTAGCCGAGTTGGTACTCAAGGAGTAAGTGGCGGCCCCGTTATTACCGAAGATGGCACCGCTATTGCGATGGTAGTGACCCGAGGCGAAGACGAACGACAAGGGGCTGGTAGCCTAAACGCGATCACCCTCTCATACATTGACCGGAGTATCGAAGCCGAAACTGGCTTTGGGTTAGCGCGCACCATTTCAGGCAACCTCTCATTTAAGGCAGCAGTCTTCCAGCGGACGCTAGTACCATTCTTAGCCCGCATGCTCGAACAAGAGCTCTAAAAACCGCTCTCTATAGAGAGGCGGTTTTTAAATATACGAAGTCTTACGCAATCGTTTGGGTATAGATTGTCTGGGTGGGGTAGGCAAAGTCGATGCTCTGCTCCGTAAACGCTTCCAGGAGGCCAAGGTTAAACTGCTCTTGCGCGTCCATATATTGCGCGTAATCATCACTCTCAACGTAGTAGACGAGCTCAAAGATGAGCGCTGAGTCCCCAAAAGCTTTAAAGTGCACGCGGTCGAACCGAATATGTTCCACTCGGTCAACTAGCTCTTTCACCATACCGTCAATAGCCCTAACTTTTTCGGGAGGTGTTTCGTAGGTAATACCAAACTCAGTCACAATCCGACGCTCTTCCATTTTCTTAAAGTTTTGTACCCGGGCAGTAGTGAGTTCGGCATTGGAAACGACTAATTCTTCACCCTGGAGGGTGCGCAAGCGGGTGGTCTTGATACCAATTTTTTCGACCGTTCCCATATCGGTGCCGATGATAATGAAATCGCCAATCCGAAACGGTTTATCGAAGTAAATCGAAAACGACGCAAATAAGTCAGAAAGGATGCCTTGCAGCGCAAACGCGATGGCAATACCACCAATACCCAAACCAGCGATCAGTGAGGTGACCTCAATACCGAGGTTCGAAAGTATGAAGATAAGACCAAATACGTAGAGTACAATGCGGGCGATAAGGTTAATCATGTCTGAAGCGGTAGCGGCATTGGGGTCGACCATACCGTCACCGTCCTCATCTTTCTCAACCAACCGCCGCGTGCCATAGCGCACAAAGTGTAAGCCAATCTCTATCACCTGCCAGATGACCGCGGCATACACGACGGCCGAAAAGGCTGTATCGAGCCATCCTGGAAGTGAAAAAAGATTTACCGCAACGTAGGCCGCCACTAAGCTGTACACCCAGAGACGGATGCCCGCTACCGCATCGATAATGGTATCGTCGAGGTCGGTATCGGTTTTCTTCGACCACTGCTGTAACCGTGCGATCACCATCACCAAAATCAGTTTGGTAAAGAGCGTGATACCAATAAAAATACCGCTAGCAACAAGAAATGGAGTAACATTAATTTCGCCGATAATTGGCAGCGTCGTACTGGCTGCTGGAAGCGCAGCTGTTAAGCTGGTCGCATTGGTTACAAATTCATCAAACATATGCTCTCTACCCTACCAAATAGGAGGCAGACTGCAACGAATATAAAAGAAAAGGCCCGGTATCACCGCGCCTTTAAACCTTCACCAGTCGCCTTGCATCGCTGCGATTGCACCCTGCAATCGTTCAGAATTGAGCTGCTGGAGTTCTTCGCGAATCTGATGGTCAGTTACTGGACTCAAAGAGAAGGCGGCTGCCTTCTCTCGGCCAAAGACCTCACGCGCCAACTGCACCAGTTGTGCTCGATTGAGCTCTGAAAGATATCGGATATCGTCCATCACCACTCCTCTTGATGTGGGCGCGGGCAGAATGCCCGCGCTTGTGTTACTCGCCCAATCAGCTCTGCAGCATGGTTTCGCTAGCGAGCGCACGCCGAAATACTTCATACGAAGCGTCGCCATGATACCCACTCGACGCCTCGACCGCACGGACAATGATATCGCGAGGCACGGTAACTTCCCAATGCCTCGTCTGGCCGTCGCTGCCCATTTCTTTCGCAACCATGCGCACCGCGCGAATACCAGGCCGGACCGCTCCGCAACTTTCGAGCATGCGGCGAACGGAATTGGTGGTTTTTGTTGAGAGCATTGTGACCTCCTCGTTGTTTAGAACGTGCCTTCCTATTGTTTATACAACAGGCGCGAATGGGGTCCCATATTCGTGACCCCGATGGAACTTCTTTTTTAGAAACTCTACGGAATCACGATGGGACCAAAACGGCCCGCTCTTTCGAGCGGGCCGTTTTGGTGGTTTGGGGTACTGACTATTGCGAGAATGTACCAACCGGCCCGCTCAAAAGCGAAATACTAAAGAGCACCACGAGGAGCATCCACGATGTGACGAGGTGCGTCTGGGTATGTCGGTTAGTCGTTGCAATAGCTTGCATACTTTGAAGATACACCCGACCATGTTACCTGTCAAACGTTAGACAATAATAAGTGTTGACAAGCAAGTGAGGTGCGCGGTAGAGTGCCGTTTGTCGCACTGAAGCGAAGGATAGGCCTAAGCAAGCGATAGAAGGATAGAGGGCAATGAAAGACCCAATTGGCGTACGAGAGTTTTTGGACAGCCTGCATAACGCAGATAACGATGAAGTAAATAAGGCTGTTCAAGTGACGGGCACGATTGCTGAAATCACACTCGTGCTGACTCCAACCGCCATCCAATGGGCGAGAGCTAACCAGATTGCCTCAAATCGTGACGGCATAAACTTCCAGCGTCGAGCAAAACATTTGCGGGGTCTGGAGTACACGATGCCGGCACAGGAGTGGACTAAGCTCTGTCAAGAGCTTGGTATCAGTAAAGAAGTATTTGAGTTAGCCTGAGGCACTTCGAGCAGGTGGGCCAGCTTGGCCCACCTGTACCAGTTCTTAGTTGCAGCAAAAAACCGCCTGAGTATTCTCGAGGCGGCTTTTTTTATTCTGCGAGTGCTTCGGGTTCACGAGGTGAAGCAACTGTTTCTGTAGTTGGTGGAGTTGGTGAGGCAGTAGTATCAGCCGCCGGCAATTCTGAGAGGGCTTCGACTGGCTCTGTAGTTGTGGCCGTTGGAGTTGCGTTAAGGGTAGTATCTGTACTAGCAGTGAGCGGCACATCGGCCGTGGCGCGGAGCATGTCTGTCACTAGTACTTGTGCGGCCGCGACGGCAGATTCGGCTGCGGCCAAGTCCCCTACCGCAATGGCCGACGTTGCGCGCGCGGATAATGCTACTACCTCACGCAGACCGTAGGCAAGCTTCTCACTCGTAGTGTCTTTCTGGTTAAGTAGCGTCACCTCCTCCTGGAGTGTACGCAATTTTTGTACAAGGAGCGCTTCTCGCTCTTGGTCGGTTAAGCTCATCGGGACCAACGACTCGACCGACACATTAACCTTGACATCAATATCGGTCATAAAACGAACCAACTTCTGAGCGTCACGAAGTGCTTCGCGCAGATACTGCTTGGCCGTAGACTCGTCGACCGTCATGGCAGCTGGTGTGGTACTCGTCGCAGTGGCAATCAACGACGTGGTTGCACTCGTGGCAGTCGTACCTACCGTCGCAGGTTCTGTTGCGGCAGGAGCTGTATTGGTTGCCCGATGCTCCAAGGCAAGGTCCATTTTGCGACCGATATCGGCGAGGCGACGATCAATATCCTCGCGCTCTTGCGTGGTTATCTCATTACGTAGTGAGTAAAGCAATTCTGAGGCGTGGGTAGTCTCTTCCTCTACCCGAGCGAGGAGGCGGTCAAATGAGACATCGGTGGTCTCGGGCTTAGCTACGGTAGCCCGTACATCAGCAACGGCCGCGGCGAGTTGAGCGCTGGTACTGGCACCAGCTGCCGCCTGGCGAGCGGCTTCTTGTTCAAGTACTTCCGACTCAACCTCGAGCGAGGAGGCAAACGAGAGTTCGGCAATAGCTGCTTCGTCTTGGTCGGTCTCACGAAGTGCCGCTAAGCTCGCTTGCGCTGCCTCACTATGCTGTTTCACCGCTGCTACTACCTCGGCTTCAACAGCTTCGGTCAACTTGCCCTCGGTGGCCAACAGACGAGCTTCAGCAAGACGTCGTTCAACTCGAGCGGTTTCCCATTCCACCTTCTGGTACGGAGTTAGGGCTAGTGAACTGCGAATTTCTTCATTAAATTGCACCTTTACGGGGTACAACACATCGCCCGGTATCGCCTGTTCCGCCGCAAATGGCACGATAATGAGTGCGACCAGCGCGGTCATACCAGCAAAAATACGGTTGCGTGCAGTATTAAAATGAATTACCCAAAATGACGACTCTGCTGCAGTAGGTGCGTGTATACGATTACTTTCTGGTAACGGATGGTACTCCATATACGCAACCAGCCGGCTTTTAAGCTCATGCGATTCAGCCTTCGTCATGGTGACGCGTTTGGCAGCAGTATGAAGTTGTTGACTGAATCGTTTCATAGTGGTGATTATTGTTTGGTTCGTTTTGCAGCTGTGGCCTGCTCAGCGGCTTCTATGCGTTTGCGAAGTTGCGCCAGACCGCGGTGAATGCGTACTGAGACGACATTTTCTGAGTCCTCAATGAGAGCGGCAATCTCTTTCGGTCCCAGTCCGTCTACAAACCGTAAGATTATTACCTCACGGTATTCGTCGGGTAGTGCTTCAAGGAATTCGAAGGCGCGTTTACCATCAAGCGTGGCGGCGAGACTGTCAACGGTTGACTCCGAAAGTTCATCAAATGACCCCTCGTCGACCCCCTCTTGCTCAAACAGTGCATCGAGCGACGACTCACGCTTTTTTCGGTAGCTGTCGACGATTAAGTTATTGAGCACTTTGTATAAAAACGGTCGAAATTGCTCAACTTCGTGGCCAGCTCGAATGTACGACCACACCTTCGTGAACGTATCGTGAACAATATCTATCGCTCGCTCCCGATCGCTCACCCGTAGGTAGGCGTGGCGAAAAAGCGCATCACTGTACTCTTCGTAGGCTGCAAGGAACCGCTCCTCGTGGCTCAGTTCTGACGTGTCTTTGGCGGCACCGGACATACTGAACCATTATAGCTTGAGACGTACCAAACTCGAAAAACTTACCAGCGACAACCGACCTCCACACTATGCGTACCGCTTAAAACCAGCGGTTCCGCTTCAATACTAATACGGTTATGAGTACACATAATCCAATGGTGGTAAGTATAGCGGCAAACATCCAGGGTGCATCCGCTAGTGGAATGGGTACGTTCATACCAAAAATTGAGGACACCACCGTGGGAATAGTGAGTAAAATCGTCAAAACGGTCAGGGTTTGAATAGTGGTATTCAATCGATTAGTCAAAATGGCCTCCGTTGCACTGCGCACGTTCTGAATCGTCTTCATCACCGTGCGGGCTGAGTCGACTAACTGACTATTAGCAATCATTAAGTCCTCCATCAACTCAATATCATCGTTATAGAGCTGCATAAAGTTACCGGTGGTAACCTGGTTGAGCCAAGCGTTGGTTGGAATGAGTGCAGCAGTCATATCACTAAGCTCATGTTCGTAGTTTACAAATCGCTCAATCTCACGACTACCAATCTGGCGGATTTTTGCTCGGTCCCGATGCACAGCCCGCCGCAAACGGACCAATTTGCGCTCAAAGGCGGTTGTCAACGCAGCCATGATTTGAATAAATAGCTTCGCTTTTTGCGTAGTTACTACCACTTCAGTGCCCTCAATAAAGGGTTTAAACTGGGGCACTTCTTTAAGCGCCACGGTTAATACGAACGACTCCCCCATCACAATTAACAAGGGGGCGGTATCAATATCTTCCTGATTTTGGGTATATGGGTAGCGGGTAAAAAAATACGTGGCTCCCTGACTACGCTCCATACGCGGCACCTCGAAAAAATCTCGAGCGTCTTCCAAAATGGCCTCATCCAGGCTGTACTCCCCTACCAACTGGGCAATCTCTTCATCGGTCGGGTCGATCACGTGTGTCCACACCCCACTACGGCTTTTGGGTAGCTCTTTGAGTTCACTGTCTTTTACGGTACGGAAGTAGTGCGTGATCATTACTCAGAGTATAGCAAAGAAAGCTGTACCTATGACTTTTGTAATATCATAGTAAACCAGGGCTCTTTGAGGTTTTGTTCAGCATAATATACTTCAGCTAAGGTATTGGGGGTTAAATCATTAATCGTGTCTCGGGTGTAGTAATAAAATAAACGCTTACTGTGACCATCATCAATCAATTTTTCTAAGTAACGGTGACCACGCTTTAATGATAAAAAGAAGACACCGCCAGACTTCAGGCTTTTTGCAGCACTCCTGACTACAGTCATCATTTCATTTTTGTTGAGATGAAGTAACGATGCAAAAGCATAGATTACATCAATGTTTCCAGGCCAATCATAATCCATCACATCGGCTTGAACAAAGGTTACCCCTGGCAGTTCCTTTCTCGCCATTTCGATGTATACATCAGAAATATCAACGCCAATATAGTCCGTTGTTTTGCTAAGTATATACGACGCTTCACGACCATACGCACAGCCAATTTCAACTACTCTTGGCAATTCAGAATCAATGAAGTTCAATGCTACATCAACATCTTCGACACGTACAGGAATTTTGTCGTACTTTTCCCGGTACTTTAGTGCTGCTTGGTTATAGGCATCCCTTATATCTGACATATGACATATATTGCATACCTATTATAGTATATAAAATACAAAAAGCGCTCACATGAGCGCTTTTTGTATTTGTCGGGGAGCAGGGAATCGAACCCTGGCCGCACGGTCCCAAACCGTGTACACTACCATTATGCTACACCCCGAGGCGGTGAGCGTCATGGCCTGCAACAGCTTTAGAAAAATGGGACACAGAATCAATGTTTACATTTATTTTGTGTCCCATTTTTCTAAAAGCAAGCTTTGCTTGCAGCAGGACATGACCGAACAACGAGAGGGTGCAAGCTCTGCTTACAACCCTACCTACCTGGTACCGATAGGTAATTGGCTGTGCCAATTTCGTGCGCCACATCATAGCACCACTTTCTAAAAAATGCGAGTGTCTACCCTGCTAATCAACCACAATATTCTCATAATACTCCACTAGCGCGTACGTTTCGTGTGGCACTACATGCACCGTAACTAAATCAAGTTGGTAGTGTCCTTTATACCCCTCCTGGGCAAGCCAGGTTTCGATGGTGCGCGCTAAGCGCTGGTGCTTGCCTTTAGTAACCTGCTCCTCCGGGCGATACCCAGCCTGCCGACTGGTTTTGATAGCGGATTTGGTTTCATGCGAAACCGTTTTTACCTCCACAAAATGAACGGTTATATCCCGCAGCACAATCAAGTCAATTTCACCCCATTTTTGCCGATGATTTCGCTCAAGTAGGGTGAATCCTTGGGCTGATAAAAATTGCCAGGCTACTTCTTCCCCGATCTGACCAGTCTGGATGTGCTGTGCTTTCATAGCGAATTATGTTTCACGTGAAACACTAAGAGTATTGGCACTAAGCGTCACAATTAGCGAGATATCATTATTATTAGCCTTTAATTTGTCTTTAAACGACATACCTAATTTGTCCTTTATCCACCTATACACTCGTTTATCCCCAGTTATCCCAGAGGTGCTTTATGTTGCACGTGTAACTACCAACAGCTCGGTTTAGTATTAACAATCACGTATGCATCGTACATATTTAGCAAACGTACTGGCGGCCTACTTAGATTTTACCATTGGCTGCTGTGCAATCGTAGTCTTAGCGGTCACATTTAGCGTAGAGCTGGTCTGGTGGCAGGTAATTGTAGGGGGCTTGCTGGCTCTACTGCCCGACATTGATATCGCGCCTATGCTGATTGTTGGTAAAACACCACGTTTTGATCACCGGCAAAGTATCTTTCATCGTCCGATACTCATGCTACCAATGGTAGCTCTACTGGGATACTTGATCGGAGGTACGTTTTGGGCGCTGGCCAGCACTATTCTCGTACTGTACCATTTTCTTCACGATATAGACTGGAGTGGCCAGCGCTACGGAATTGCCTGGTTTTGGCCGCTTTCAAAGCAGTTTTGGGGACCATATGGATTCTTTACACCTCCTACAACTGTTTCCCATGAAACATGGCTAAAGGACAAGTGGCTACAACCAAGTCATTTATCGATAATAGAACTCAGTGTCGCATTAGTAGCGGCTATATTCCTTGGTG
>CAZZPW010000027.1:1461-9299 GCA_964655825.1 uncultured Candidatus Saccharibacteria bacterium | reverse complement strand
TATCCGGATTAAACATAAAACCTACCTGTTAACAGGTAGGTTTTATTTATGTTTTTGTCCTCACAAGTTACTGAGTCTTCTGGTCCAAGTATTCCCAAAAGACTCGGTACTCGCGAGCCCGGCGCACTCGTTCGCAAGCTCACATCGTTTACGCTCCGGACACCGGCCGAAACGCAAAGTAGTTTGCGTTTCTACAAAACACGATCATGACATGCGTCATGGTCGCGTTTTGTACCGCTGTCCGCCATCTAGGGCTCGAACGCTACTCGTTCAGTACCCGTTGTCACGATTGTTCCTGACGTCACAATCGCAGGCAACGGCTTCGAGCCCGCGCAACGGTTGTTAGCACAACCTGCGTACGATGGCGTCCGCCTCACTCCGTTCGTTGTCCGCCATCTAGGGCTCGAACGCTACTCGTTCAGTACCCGTTGTCACGATTGTTCCTGACGTCACAATCGCAGGCAACGGCTTCGAGCCCGCGCAACGGTTGTTAGCACAACCTGCGTACGATGGCGTCCTCCTCACTCCGTTCGTTGTCCGCCATCTAGGGCTCGAACCTAGGACCGTCTGCTTAAGAGGCAGCTGCTCTACCAACTGAGCTAATGGCGGATACCCTAAATACGCATGGTGCGGGCGAGAGGACTTGAACCTCCACGAGTTGCCTCACTAGTGCCTAAAACTAGCGCGTCTACCAATTCCGCCACACCCGCACGCTGCGTATTTAAGTGGCGAGAGTGTACCGTAATACTAGCCTAAAAACAAGGTGGTTGTGCCCGGCGGTGGGACTTAAATCATACTGATGCGGTACAGGTTGCGTAGGATTTTTGCAAAATCCTACGCAACCGTTTCAAGCCTCGCCAAACGGCCTCTCAGACTGCCCCCCCCAGGCAGTCGAAAACCGCCATAGGGCGGTTTTTCTTTGTGCCCGGGGCGGGACTTGAACCCGCACGAGTTTCCTCACGGCAGTTTAAGTGCCGCGTGTCTACCAATTCCACCACCCGGGCAGGTGTGGCACAACGTGGTTGTGGAGTCCAGGACGGGAATCGAACCCGTGAATGTTGGTTTTGCAGACCAATGCGTTACCACTTCGCCACCTGGACGGCAGCTATAACTCTAGCATTAGCGACACATACTTCCAAGCTATTACTCCTCAATATCAAACGTGGGCTCGACGCCGGTCTCGCGCACGAGCTCGTCGATGTGTTGGCGATGGCGCTCGCCAACGTCGAGGTCGAACGTTAGGTGCGGTACAATCTTGAGGTTCGTTTGCTTCATGATGAAGCGTCGCATGTCACGGCCATGACGCTTCAGAAAGATGAGCGCATCGGGTTCGCGCCCTTCGGGGAGCGTCGTAATAAACACTGTGGCGTTACGGTAATCGGGCGAAATCTTTGCTGCCGTGACGGTAATCAGCGGGTCGGTATTAGCCTCGGCCGCAATGTACTTGGCGGCAAATTCTTTGAGTAGATTTGCTACCTGCTCGTGTCGGTCTCCACTTTGCATAGGTTAGGTGACTACCAGGTCAAATGTCTCGATGATGTCGCCTGGAGCAATGCTGTCGCGAGTCTCAATTTGCATACCAAATTCACCCTCATTCACACTACTGACGTCTTTTTTGTATTGCTGTAGATTCTTTAGTGTGCCTTTACCGACCTCAATATCACGGCGCATAATTTTGACGCGTTGGCCTGCTTTTAATTCGCCGTCTTCAACGCGGCCACCAAGTACGTGCGTATTTTTTTGGGTACTGAAGTGAACCAAAATTTTGGCTTGACCGGTTACAATCTCTTCTTCTTTTTTCGGGGTGCGGTTTTTGAGTGCTGTTTCAAGCCACTCCGATAGTTCGTAGATAATATCGAAGGTGTCTATTTCGACGCCCAGTCGCTCGGCCAGGTCGGTGGCGGCGCGTTCGACCTTAACACCAAACCCCACGATAATCGCGTTTTCGGTCGCACTCACATTTTGTACGTCTGAGGCAGTGATGTCACCTACGGCGGTATCTATGACGCGTACCGCAATACGATCGCTCTCAAACTTACTAAGTTCATGCTCGATGGCTTCGATGGTACCTTGCACGTCGGCTTTTATGAGAAGCGGCACGACCGGCAACTTGCTTTTAGCGGGTGGCGTTAGGGCGGCGGTGGCAGCATCGGGTGCTGTTTCGGTAATGTATTTCTCAGCTGCTTTTTTGTTTTCAACCGTTGTGAATGTCGCACCAACTTCGGGAATCTCGTTCCAGCCAGTAATACCAACCGGTTGTGAGAGACCGGCTTCGCGAATGGTCGCGCCGCTGAAGTCTTCCATGATCCGGACCGGAGAGTAACATTCGCCAGAAACAACGCATTGACCGCTCTTGAGGGTGCCGTCTTTAACCAGGAGGGTGGCGGTGTTGCCACGCTTCGGGTCGAGCTCAGCTTCGATAATTTGACCGGTCGCAGGCGCATTAGCGTCACCAGTGAGCTCAGCCAGGTCAGCCGTGAGTACAATAATATCGAGCAATTCCGGGATACCTGTCCCTTCCTTGGCTGAAATGCCGACCCACGGAATATCGCCTCCCATCCCCTCGATATAAATTTCGTTCTCAATGAGGCTGGCTTGCGTATTAGGAATATTGGCATTTGGCCGATCAATCTTATTTATTGCCACAACGTACGGAATACCCGCCGCTGTAATACTCTCGAGTGCTTCGAGGGTCTGTGGCTTGACGCCGTCTTCAGCCGAAACAATCAGTACCGCTACATCAGCCACGTCAGCCCCACGGAGACGCATTTTTTGGAAGGCAGCGTGCCCTGGGGTGTCCAAGAAGGTGAGTGTTTCTTCGGCTCCCTCGCTTGTGGTGTGCTCAACCACGTAGGCTGAGAGGTGCTGGGTAATACCGCCGGCTTCACCCTCGACAACACGGCTACTGCGAATGGTGTCGAGCAGGGTCGACTTGCCGTGGTCGATGTGACCCATAATGACCACGACGGGGGGTCGTTTAATAATGTTGGGAGTGGTGGTTGATTTCTTTTTGGCCATAGTAGTTGGTGTGCCTTAGGCGCCGGCGCAGGTGGCGAACGAATAAAATGGCCGAGTGCGGCCGAAAGTGGGAGTACTCTAGCACAGATGCGCCATAATATAAACGTCTACGGCCAGCGGACTACACCGCTCGATGAGTTGCCAAATACGGCCTGGTAGCGCATTATGAGTCGATGGTACCCCGTATTACAAGCTACCTACAGCACGTCTGGAAGAAATACGCACCCGCCAAGCGCTACTACTGCGATTACGCCGCGGCCACTCCCATATCGCCAGCAGTTGCCTGGCGCATGCTTCGGGTGGCGCGCCAGCACTACGCCAACCCGAGCGCGGTCCATCAGCCAGGTGTCGCCGCTGCTGCGGTGGTGCACGAAAGCCGACGGGAGCTCGCGCGGGCACTTGGCGTGCGCCCCGACGAGATTACTTTCACTGCGTCCGGGAGCGAAGCAAACAACCTGGCTCTGCAGGGTGTCGTCGAAGCGCGGGTAGCGGCTGGTGCGCGATACGACGAATTGTCGATTGTAACCACTAAAACGGAACATCCCTCCATCCTCGAGGTGGTGCGCGCCCTAGCTGCCCGGGGCGTGCGTATCGACTACGTACCGGTCGATGGAGAGGGTCGTATCGATGGGGGTGCTCTCAAAGCTCGCTTGGCCGAACCAGCCACGATTGTTAGTTTTGCATATGCCAACAGCGAGGTAGGCGTCGTACAGCCAGTGCGACGATTGGTGCGCAGTATTAAACAGCTCCACCCACAGACCCTGGTGCACCTCGATGCAGCCCAAGCACCCTTGTGGTTATCGTGTAATCGCCACCAGCTCGGAGTCGACCTGATGAGTCTCGACGCGGGGAAGTGTAATGGTCCGAAGGGGGTTGGTGTGTTGGTGGCGGCTGAAGACATACCGCTAGCACCAGTGGTGCGTGGTGGAGGGCAGGAGCGTGGGTATCGGGCTGGCACTGAAAATACAGCCGGTATTGCGGGTGCCTGTTTGGCCATTGTGACGGCGCAACAATCGTATGCTGCTCGGCGGGCACGGGTGTATCCTAAGGCGTGTGCTCTTAAAGCAGCGCTCATGGCACGCGTACCAGAGGCAGTGTGCAATGGCCCTGCGTTTACTGATACGGTCGATGAGTTGGAGCGACTACCCAACAACGTACACATATCGTTGCCGGGGTTAGATACCGAGTATGCTGTCGTGTACCTCGATACCCACGGAGTGAGTGCTAGTACTAAATCGGCCTGTAGTGGTGCGGGCGGCGGTCGGAGCGATGTGGTGTACGAAATGACCGGCGATACCGCCCGCGCGAGCAGCACGATTCGCTTTTCGCTCGATCCCAGCGTGCGTGGCCCGTTCGCCACACATATCGCCGAAACACTGGCTACCTTTCGTTCCCTGCAACAAGGCGTTGACTGAGGCTAGACACAAGATAAAAAAGTAACCCCGCTACACGATGATGCGTAGCGGGATTCGGTGCTTTCAGTCATGTTCTTCAATGACCTCTACCCCAACGCACCCCGTCCAGAGCAAGGTCTCTCCTTCGGTGGTGCTGGGAAGCTGTTGTACGAAGGCAAACTGGGTACGTGTCACGGTGGCGTTGTCGATTTGCCGAGAGAAGCTGCGACGCAACTCCTCGAACGGCTCGTTGGGTACTGGCCGAACGTCCTGACTGCGCAGCTCCCAGACATTGAACTCATCGCTGGTGATGAGTTCGCTGGTGCGGTGCCACTGTGTCGAAGTGTCGCCGTGAATCGGCCGAGTAGTCCAACCGTCCGCAACCAAGTCGGTGGCGGCAACACAGTGGTTGCGGTCATTGTCCAATATGACGCCGTCGAAGCTGACCATGTCAGCAAAAGTGGGTGCACTCAGCACCATCAGAGCGGCGAAAAGCCACAAAAAATCACGCATGTTTCCCTCCAAGAGCTGATTTTCCTAACAAAATAATACATGTAAAGTATCGATTTGT
Organism: uncultured Candidatus Saccharibacteria bacterium; assembly: GCA_964655825.1. Taxonomy (GTDB): domain Bacteria; phylum Patescibacteriota; class Minisyncoccia; order Phycocordibacterales; family UBA918; genus OLB19. The sequence goes on along the minus strand of CAZZPW010000027.1, from coordinate 4,316 downwards.
CAATGTTAGCTGGTTAACCAAGCTGTTCTTAGTTGCAACTTAACATATTCTGTATGCGAACTGCAACAACGCGTTGACTGAGGCCTCATTTCAATGCAATATAGGTATATCAAGTGCGTAGTAATTTCTGACCGACAGAACCGCCGTCACGACCGCCCTACTGCATCACCGCTACTTGATCTACTGGTTTAAATTGATTTGGCTATGCCTAATTTCCACAATTTTACGTCCCGGGCAAAAGAGGCCATCCGCAAAGCGCACGAGCTCGCGATTGAGCGCGGCCAAAACCACGTTTCGCCAGTCCACCTGCTGGCGGCGTTGGCGATGCAAGATGAGAGCACCGTGATTGCGGTTCTCGACCAGCTCGATATCGACATTATCCAATTCACCGACTTGCTGATCGAAGCCTTAGAAGGGCCCGAGGTCGGCTCGACCGTGTCGCAAAGCTACCAGCTCTACCTCACCCCTGAGCTTGCCAAAGCGCTCGAACACGCGAGTCGAGCAGCTGAGCAGCTTGGCGATAGTTACGTCGGAGTCGAACACCTCTTTTTGGCTGCCCTAGAACACCCTGGTCCGGCGATTGAGGTACTACAACGCTGCGGTATCAACAAAAATCAGGTGGCTGCAGCCCTACAAGAGATTCGCGAAAACGACGTTACTGACGTCCAGCAACCAAAGAAGTACCGGGCACTCGGTAAATTTACCCGCAACCTCACCAAGTTGGCGCAAGAGAACAAACTCGACCCCGTAATTGGTCGCGATGTTGAAGTGCAGCGCGTCATCCAGATTCTCTCGCGCCGTACCAAGAACAACCCGGTCCTGATTGGCGAAGCGGGTGTAGGGAAGACAGCGATTGCCGAAGGGCTCGCCCAAGCCATTGTCCAAGGGCAGGTACCGGAAAGCGTCAAGGAGAAAGAGATTCTCTCGCTCGACCTCGGCTTGCTCGTAGCGGGCACCAAATTTCGTGGTGAGTTTGAAGAGCGCCTCAAGGCCGTGATGAAAGAAGTCGAGTCGGCTGAAGGCAGTATTATTCTCTTTATTGATGAGCTGCATACCATTGTTGGTGCTGGCCAGGCCGATGGCTCGCTTGACGCGAGTAACATGCTCAAACCTGCCCTCGCGCGGGGTGAGATACGGGTTATTGGCGCTACCACGCTCAAAGAGTACCAGCAGCACATCGAGAAAGACCCGGCGTTGACGCGCCGCTTTCAGCCCGTTTACGTTAACGAGCCTTCGACCGAGGATGCCATTGCGATTTTGCGGGGGATTGCCGAGAAGTACGAGCTCTTCCACGGCGTACGTATTACCGACGACGCCATAGTGAGTGCGGTCGATCTCTCGAGCCGGTACATTACCGACCGCTACCTACCCGATAAAGCGGTCGACCTGATCGACGAGGCGGCTTCGGCGTTACGCATTTCGCTCGAGAACAAACCGGAGGAGCTTACCGTGGCCGATCGCCAGGTGCGTCGGCTCGAGATTGAGCGCGAAGCCCTTAACAAAGACGTGCAATCAGACGATAGCGACACCGACAAGATTTCCGACCGCTTGCAGGAGATTGAAAAAGAGATTGCCGAACTCAAAGAAAAGACCAAAGCCCTCGAAACCAAGTGGAACAACGAACGGGAGACCCTCGACGCCATTGGAGAGCTTAAAAAGGAGCTCGAAACGCTTCGACAAGAAGCCGAATCAGCCGAGGCGATGGCCGATTTGCAGAAAGCAGCCGAGATTCGGTACGACCAGATTCCCCAGAAAGAGCGCGACCTAGCGCTCAAGATGAAGCGTCTGCAGTCACTCCAGCGCAATCGACGTCTCTTAAAGGAGGAAATCACTGAAGCCGAAATCGCCGGTGTCGTTTCGCGGTGGACGGGTATCCCCGCTGCGCGCATGCTCGAAGAAGAAGCCGCTAAGCTGGCTCGTATGGAGGAGTCACTTACAGAGCAGGTGGTGGGACAGGACGATGCGGTGACTAAAGTCGCCAACGCGGTAAAACGCTCACGCGCCGGTATTGCCGACCCCAATCGACCGATTGGCTCATTCCTCTTCCTCGGTCCAACCGGTGTTGGAAAGACCGAGCTTAGTAAAGCGCTGGCCGAGTTTATGTTCGACGATGCTGACGCCCTGATTCGCGTCGATATGTCAGAGTACATGGAGCAGCACTCAGTAGCGAAGCTTATTGGCTCGCCGCCCGGGTACGTCGGCCATGACGATGCTGGTAATTTTACCGAGAAGATTCGTCACCGCCCGTATTCCGTGATTCTCTTTGACGAGGTGGAGAAGGCACACCCCGAGATATTTAACATTCTATTGCAGGTGCTCGACAATGGCTACCTGACCGATGCGAAGGGTCGCAAAGTAAACTTCCGCAATACGATCATTATTATGACGTCGAATATCGGTGCCGAGCATATCGACCGGATGTCGAACTTTGGCTTCAGTCTCGATAAAGGTGAGCAGATGCAATACAGCCAAGCCAAAGATAAGGTGCAGGAGAGTTTACGTAGCTTCTTCCGCCCTGAGTTTCTTAACCGGCTTGATGAGATTGTCCTCTTCGATATTCTCTCGCCAGAGGTCATTGCCGATATTGTACAACTACAAATTGCTGAGGTGACCGAGCGGCTCGCCAAGAAAGATATTACCCTGACGGTTACCAAAGATGTGGCAGCGTACTTAGCGCGTGAGGGGTACGACCCGAAAATGGGCGCCCGGCCACTGAAGCGCGTCATTCAGAGCCAGATTCTCACCCCCGTCGCGAATATGATGGTAGGCGAGGGGATGCTCCAAGGTGGCACCGTTAAAGTGAGTATGAAGAAGGGGAGTAACGAACTTCAATTCGACATTAAGAAAACTAAGAC
>CAZZPW010000027.1:0-1361 GCA_964655825.1 uncultured Candidatus Saccharibacteria bacterium | reverse complement strand
CCAAAGAAGTTCGCAAAAAAGCTCATCACACGATTGAAGAGTCCCTCACGCTCTTGTTCGTTGAGGTTATCGAGACCGTCGCCCTCGTACTGGCGGACACCACTTACACCATCGCGCAGGCGTTGGTTCTCGGTTTGCACACGAACAGGTGGTTCGTACGCGACTCGTTGGCGGGTTTCTTGTGGAGTAAAGGGTACCTCGTAGCGAGTGGTAACCGCAGCGCTGCGCTCGGGAGTGACGGTATAGGTCGTACCAGTGTCGGCGGCCGAGAGGGTAACACCACCCCCTCCACGTGCGTCGATTCGACGGGTAGTAAAGGTGTCGATCTCACCCGTCTCAACGTTGGTGACTTCGATAGGCGTATCGACTCCAACATCGCGTACTTCACGATCCATTACTTCACCATCGTCGCGTAACTGAGTAATCTCTAAGAGTGCGCGAGCCGTACCGTTCTGTTCCGTCACGTCAAGGAGTTGTAGCTCAGTCGTCTGCTCGCGCGTAACAAACGTAGCTGGTGCACTGCCGACGGCAGTCGCCACATCACTGCGCAGGTTTACAGCGGGAGCGCTCGGGTCGAGTGGTATTAGTGTCACCGCCTGGTTGGCACCAACGGCAACCGTGTAGATGTCTTCTGCCCCCGTCTCTTGGTTAGTTACGTAGAGCGGTTCGTTCGGCTCGACTGAAATCGCCATACGCGAGAGGGTAGTGCCGCGTTCGGCGCGGGTTGATATTTCAAGTACCGTCGGTTGGCTTTCTACCAAGCGTGGCTCCGGAGCAGAAATAACGCGTAATTCAGTCGCAACCCGACGGGTGGTAAGAGCTGCATTAGGAGGTGCTGGCTCAGTAGTCTGGGTAGTGGATGGCTCGGGCTCAGGTAGTTGGAGCGTGGGGGTGGGTTCAGCCACCGTCACGTCCCGCGTACCGTAGACAGAGAGGTACGCGGTACCATCAGCGTCACGTTCAATTACTTGGTAGACCGTCGCTTCATCGGTCTTGGGGTCGAAGACAACGAGTGGCTGCGCCGCGTCGACGGTCTCGACCGTCTGCTCAATCACTTCGCCGGTAGTGTCGCGGTGCGTCACCTCAATCTTGAGTTGTTCTCGCGAGCTTGTCTGGTCAATGTCGACAACGGCTAGTTCAGTTGTAATGGGTTCGTCAGTAGGGATTGTAGCCGTCGCGCGCTGGCTAAACAGTCCATCGCTCGCGCGCTCGCGCCGCCGCTCGGCCACTAGTTGGTCGATAGCCGCTTGGGTGTCAAACTGAGTGGTGGTACTGGTTGCTTGGGTATCCGTATTTCTAGTGTCGTCGCTTGGTCGTTCGTCGCTTGCGTCTCCCTGCGTGCTCTCGCGGAAGTCTTCCCA
>CAZZPW010000026.1:7885-9352 GCA_964655825.1 uncultured Candidatus Saccharibacteria bacterium | reverse complement strand
GCAACCAAGTGCGGCGCTCGCTCGGCGAGCGCCGCCGCCGTCACCTCTGGGTAGCGATACAGCAAGCGCTCAACCGCGTAGGGCGCGGCTGGAACGTGCTCGGTAGCTGGTTGCACGCCTGCTGCCGCAGCTTTTTCCAGTACCGAGTTAATACGCGCGTTGGTGTACTGTAGGTACGGACCACTATCTCCCTCGAACGATAACGCGGCTTCTATATCAAAGACGCTGTCTTGCAAGATACTACCCTTAAGCGTGGCGTACTTAATAGCAGCGAGGGCCACTTGCGTAGCCACCTGCTCATTACCCTCGGTTGCGCTACCAACCATTTTCTCCAGTGCTGCCGCCTTGATATCGTTGATAAAATCAAGGGCGCGAATCACCTCACCGGTTCGTGACGACATCTTACCGGTCGCGAGCCGCACGGTACCGTGCCCGATATGCTCGGTCTTCTCGGCCAGCTCTGGGTACACCTTGTCCAGCGCGCAGAGGAGCACTTTAAAGTACTCATTGATTTCATTGGCGGTTGAAATGACCGAGTGGTCATATGTACCCACGCTGTTTTCTTTCATCTTTGCCAACGCCAACTCCTTCGCCTCATAGGTTGGTAAGCCTTCGCTATTTATAAACACCCGCGTATGCAGCCCGTACTGCTCACCAGGGAAAACTTTAGCGCCATCACTGTCTACAAATACCTCGGGGTGCGCACGTACCACGTCTCGCCCTTTCGGCCCCGCCTCACTCTCAAAAAAATAGTGGTCGAACGTAGTCCCGACGAGTTGGTAGATGGTTTCAAAGTAATCTAGTGAGACGGTACGACCAGAATCGTAGAGAGCATTAATGGTTTCATCACTGCGTTCGTAGATGGCTTTATTGATATGTTTGATTTCAGTGACGACCGTTTCATCACCAGTTTTGTAGGTGGTGGCACCGTGGGCATATGCAGTACCAAGATCGGCTGCGGTACAGGTGGTCACGTCTATCTGAAGCTGCTGCATACCCCAGATGGTCATCGCGACGTGCATCCCAACATCGCCTTGATAATTACACCGTTTGGTATCTGCTCCACCAACAATAAACAATCGCGCAATACTTTCTCCAACCGTGTTAGTAAAGAGGTGACCGATGTGAAATTCTTTGAAAGGATTTGGGTCAGTGTACTCAACCAACACCTTTTTACCAGCCCAGATATCGTGCGTACCCCACGCTACACCATCGTCAAGGATGGTTTGAGCGGTTTGTGTGAAAAAGTTTCGTTGCAGCGTGAAGTTAATGAAACCCGGACCAGCTAAACTAATAGCTGCGACAGTATCAATTTGGCCATTGAGTTTGGCCACTATTTCCTCGGCCAGCTCACGGGGGTTCTTGCCTACCTGCTTGGCTAAGACCATCGCCACGTTAGTGGCGTAGTCGCCGTGTGAGACATCGGCTGGATGCTCCACGGAAAAATCAACACTCGGGAGGTCGAGC
>CAZZPW010000026.1:0-7785 GCA_964655825.1 uncultured Candidatus Saccharibacteria bacterium | reverse complement strand
GTGTAGCCGCGGTACCCATCGGTGCGACCACCCTGAATGGGGTACGGAAGCTCCGCGTAACTCTCCCACTCACCGGTGGCGGGGTTTTTGTACTCCCAATTATGGACGATGTCGGTCTCGAGCCGCGTTGGTGCAAACACTTTCGCAAAGCAGTAGACGTTACCGCCTGGCGACGGATGGAAGACCGTGTCGGAGTCGCGGAACAATTGCCACCAGGCACCCTCCTCGTACTTAAGCTGATACCGCTCACCATCGAGCCGAATGACTGAGTGGTAAATACCAACATCTTTTAGGGACAACGGGATTGGTGGAATAATGTTAGTGAAGTACAAGAAATTAAACCCGACATAGACGCTCCCAATCGAGAAAATGATGACTTTCATTTGCATCTCGATAAAGTGCGGGATGATCCGGTACAGCAACTGCATATACCCATACATGAGCATGAGCGCCAGAAAGCCACTGGCAATAAATATCCACGGCCCCATAAGACCAGTCAGTACCGGCACCACGAGCACCGAATAGGACATCAACCCAATAAAGAAAATAGCGATGTTGTAGATGAGTCGCTCAGTACGATTGGTAATAGTTTCGTTAAAGTAAATCGCCGCCAAGATGACCACTAAGAATGGCCAACTCTCCACCCAGGCACCGCTGCGGCCATAAAAAATGAGCATACCTGAGAGCAGACCGCCGAAGGCGTACTGCACGAGGAGGGGTGCGTACTTCCGCGCCGTGTAACTATGGCGCTCACCTAACTTGCCGACTGTCCCCGCGTAGAGAATCAAGAGTGCCGCCGCCGCCAAGATGACATACGTAAGTAAAATAATATTGTCGAATACCTGGTCGACACGGTTGAGAGTAAGGTTGTCGACTACAAAACCCAACAAGAACGCCACGGTAAGCCAGTAGCGTTTAAGCTTCCCGGTGACAGGATGGCTCATAATACGATCGATACGTTGACGGAGCGCCATAGTACCGTCATTGTACCCTAGTCGATCTAAATATAACAAAGAAAAAGAGCGGTCGGAGGCGAAGCCAACGACCGCTATAAGGTATGTTCTCCGGGCAGAGAACACGAGGGATGCGACCAGGGAAAGAGTGTCCGGCCGCAGATGTAGTGTACCACAGCACCGTACGCTGTATCGCCACAGCTTTAGACGAAGGTCTCTGGTACGGGATGTCCCTCACAGAGGGCCTGCATCTCTTTCTGGTATTGGGTCTCCTTTTCGGTATCGTCTTTGTGACGCATCATATCAATCATAATCTCCGCAATCCGGGTTGCTTCAGCCTCCTTCATATTACGTGTAGTCATTGCGGGAGTACCAAACCGAATACCAGACGGATCCATTGCACTACGGGGATCATCGGCAATCATATTTTTATTGAGAGTGATACCTATCCGATCGAGCACATCCTCAGCCTCTTGCCCGGTAATACCCAAACTACCGTACACATCCGCAAGCAACAGATGGTTGTCGGTACCACCACCAAGCAAACGAACACCCTCTGCTTTAAAAACTGCCTCCATGGCCTTCGCATTCTTGAGAATCTGGGTAGCGTAAGATTTGAAATTAGGATGTAACGCTTCGCCAAACGCCACCCCCTTCGCAGCCACAATATGCATGTGTGGCCCACCTTGCATACCAGGAAAGACCGCCTTGTTAATGCGCTTGGCAAGCGATTCGTCTTCGCGTACCACTATCATTCCGCCTCGTGGACCACGTAGCGACTTATGCGTGGTCATCGTCATTACATCAAAACCATAGTCGAATGGGTTTTTGAGGACACCCGCTGCAATCAGACCAGTGATATGCGCGATGTCGGCTACGGTGTACGCCCCCACCTCGTCGGCAATCGCTTTCATTTTGGCGTAGTCGAGCTCACGACTATACGCAGAGAAACCAGCGAGGATAATCTTTGGTTTATGTGCAAGCGCGACAGCGCGTAATTCGTCGTAGTCGATTTCACCCGTATCGACGTCTTTCATTTTGTAGCGCACAAAGTTGAAGACTTTATTGATTTCGGTGGTGGGGTGACCGTGCGTTAAGTGTCCACCGTGACTTAGATCCATTCCAAGCACCGTGTCACCTGGTTCCATTAGGGCGAAGTACATGGCAACGTTAGCAGCCGCCCCTCCCAATGGTTGTACGTTGGCGTACTTGGCGTTAAAGAGTTGGCAGGCGCGGTCGATGGTAATTCGCTCCATTGCATCGGTAAATTGCTGGCCACCGTAGTACCGCTTGCCCGGGTACCCCTCAGAATATTTATTGGTAAACACTGAGCCGGCCGCTTCGCGTACCGCTCGACTAGCGTAATTTTCACTCGGGATAAGCTCAACACCGGTCCGCTCGCGCTCCTCTTCACCTAGGAGCGTCGCGTAGAGTTCGGGATCTTGGTTTTTGATAAAGGTATATTCGTTCATAATGTAAACAGAATTAAAAAGGGATGGTAATAGAAAGCCCTACAAATGAACGAATGTGCTTAAATCATACGGCGCGTAGTAGTTATTGATAGGAGTATAACATACAGTTACTTAGGCAAGCTTGTGCTTCACGGTTTGGTAGACCTCTTCGTGCAAATCTTCACGCGAACGGAGTGAACCGTCTTCGGTCACACAATTAACGTTCACCCACGGGAGGTACATGGTGGAAAGATGGCGAGCACAATCGGCAACTTTAGCCTGGTGCACACCTTCGTGATCAGTGGGGTTGGTAACCGTACCGCCAATCTCCTCTACGTACTCCAAGAGCTTGTGTGTATCATCGGGTGGAACATCAAGATAGATGGTTAAGCTTGGCCGCGGTAACCCATACATTTCGTGTTCGACGTGTTCGACCCAACTAAAAAATTCTCCACGCTCGTCAGCGTCGATAAAACGCGCACCCTGATGGAGCATATTTGAGGGAACGTAACGGTCAAGGATAATAGTACGCCCCTCCGCTAACCACTCATCCAACTGCTGTTTTGATTCAAACCGATCGGCCGCAAACAAACTCGCAGCGACCTTCGGGCGCATATTTTCAAAGGCTTCACCGTCTTCTTTCAGACAGTCACCGATGAGGCGACCCATGGTGTTTTGGTGGTAGCGGGGAAAATCGAGCTTTCCTACCGTTCTTCCCTCCTCCATCAAGCGATGCACCAGCATGTCAGCCTGAGTTGCTTTACCAATATTGGCACCGCCGTCAATTGCAATTATGTTTCCACTCATGCTGCAGACTCAGGTTGTGCCACTGATGCACCCGGCTCAAGCACAGGGCGGACCGCCGTATAAATAGCCTCGTGAATTTCTTCGGGACTTCGTAGATGTCCGTGGTCCATGGTCAACACTTCTTCAACATTGTCGTAGATTGATGGTAGGTCTGCCAATGCGATATCTACGAGTTGTTGGTGGACTTGGTTTTGGTCAGCCAGGTCAATCATGCGGCCCTTGGTACGATTTTGTTGACGACGCAGCTCGGCTCTAATGTTTGCGGGTACTGGCAGCGTGAAAATTTTGTCTGGTATTGGCAGCTTGAGTACGTCATGCTCCAGATGGCGAATCCAGTGCATGGTCTCAAACCGCACGTGTTGATCGGAGATTTTTGCTCCTTGGTGAAATACATTAGCCGTTGAGTAGCGGTCGAGCAGCACGTGCTTCCCTTCGTTAAGCCACTTTTCGATTTGGTTTTTTGATTCGAGCCGATCGACGCTATACAGCACCGACGCAATCTTAGGGTCTAAACGTAAGAAATCACCTCGCTTACCATCTAGACACTCTCGCAAAAGTTTACCAGCGTGATTGGTCTCGTACTGCGGGAAGTTCATCTGTGTCACCATAAAACCCTCAGAGAGTAATCGGCTCGTTAAGAGCGCGACCTGTGTCGCCTTTCCCGCAGCATCTCCTCCTTCAATGACAATTAATTTTCCACGTTCCATATCTATGTATTATGCCAGGTTATAGGTTCTATTTTTGGTAGCAGTCTTAATAAGCGGTTACGTACCTTCGCGTCCTTTATGGATTTTAGCGTTGTACCCTCCCACAACTGCTAGCTCAGCTTTAATTGGCGGGTGTGACTCGTAGGTATTGAGAGTGACATGCTCCGGGCGAAAGGTATCAATGGAGTTAAAGTCATCGCTCAGCGTTACCGTTGGGAATGGCATTGGCTCGCGGGTCAGCTGCTCTTTGGCGGCCTCAATATGCTTCTCATAGATGTGTACGTCACCAAAGGTGTGCACAAACTCGCCGACGGGGTAGCCAGTAATTTTGCTCAGAATTTGAAGGAGGAGCGCGTAGCTCGCGATGTTGAAAGGTACCCCTAAGAAAATGTCGGCCGATCGTTGGTACAGCTGCAAACACAGCTTCCCATTGCAGAGATTTATCTGGTACATATTGTGGCAAATCGGAAAACGCGCCCCCTCCCCGGGCAGCGCCATGGCGTAGAGGTACTCGGGGTTCCAGCTGGTCACAATTGCATTATGGCAGTGTGGGTCGTCAGTAATCTCGTCGATAATCCATTGGAGTTGGTCGACCTCGCCACCATTTTTTCGCGGCCATTTTCGCCACATTTCACCATAAATCCGCGGTAGCTCGCCGTGCTGCGCCGCAAACGCATCGTCAGTAGCGATTTTCTCGACAAACTCCTCCTTGGTGAGTTCGGGCCACCCTTCGGCTTCCCGCTTATCGTTATAGATACGCAGTGGGTAATCATCCCAAATATGAACGTTTTGATCGACCAAATACTTAATATTGGTCTGCCCCGACATAAACCAGTACAGCTCATGCAATACTCCTTTCCAGTACACTTTCTTAGTCGTCAAAAGTGGCAACCCCTCACTCAAATCGTACCGCATTTGCGACCCAAACAGACTGTAGGTGACGTCGCCCGTTTGGGCGTCTTCTTGCCGCCCACCTTCGTCGATAAGGCGTTGCATGAGGTTAAGGTACTGGTATTCGGGGTGTTGGTTGTGTGACATAGATTACGTTTTACGGGTAGTCTTCTTGGTGGCCTTTTTTCTGGCGAGTGGGCCGGTCTTTGGTGGCACGTACCCCACAAAGTTATTGTGGCTGTACCGTCCGGTCTCTTCGTAACTGCGCTTGGTGTGTGAGGAGAGCGTGGTGAACGTCAGCTGCGCAATCTCCATCCCTGGCCGCAAGACAATCGGCACATTGTTGAGGTTGCAGAGCTCGAGCGCGATGTTGAGAAAGTGCCCCGGATTAACGATACTGGCGCTGTTATGCACAATGAGACCGATTCGAGCTAAGCTCGACTTTCCATTAACCTCAATTAAATACTGCTTTGAACCAAACTTTTCCTTAGAGTACCCTAAGATACTCACCCCGGGGTGGAGCACAAACTCATCACCATCTTTCACCTCAATGGTACGCGTCTGCGGGTAAATACCCTTGGCGGGGTCGATGGCCTGGGTAGAGTGTGCGTCATTAATGATGAACGTATTACCGAGTCGGATGTCGTACGTAGCTGGCTGCAGTCGCTTTGGGTCAAACGGCTCCAGGGTAATATTCCCCTTCTTTACCTCAGCGTGAATGTCGACGTCGGAGAGAATCATGCCAATTTTCTTAACGAGTAACGTGAGTTTTTAGAAAATTGAGCATCCAGCCCCATTTTCACTGAAAGTATACCTTGCACCTCGCGGAGGCGAATAGCCCATCCCGTACTGCGCGAAGCGAGTTGCTGTACATTACCCGTATATTGTAGCTTCGTTAGTACATTCATAATTGCAAACGTGAAAATGGGGCTGGGTACCTACTCAATTACAAACGTCTTTGTTGTTCCATAGTAATCGCGCCAGTTTTCATTATAAAAATCAAACATGCGCGCGAGCCGGTCTTGCGCCAGCTCCTCGACCCCGAGCTCGGCCATAATGGCTTCAATTTCTTCGCGCACCTTAGGCACCGCAGTCTCGTCGTCGGTAAGTTTCTCGAACTCAGCCAGGTAGCCATAGCCAGCGTTGTAGTCGATACAGACATTTGCACCTTTGTACGTAAACTCCTCCCGCTCACGCGACCACTTAGCTTGGTAGTCGAAGCCAGCTTTCATAACGAGGGCATCGAGCTCGTCGAGCGTAATATCGACCGGCTCCTCAAATTCGAGCCGCGAAACAGTGTTTTCGCTGGTTCCTTCGTCGACCGACGCTTTCACAACGAGCAGCACCTGGTCGTCTCTCTGGCGGGTGCGCACCGAGAAGTCCGTCCCCCGTTCTACGACCTTGGCAAGCTTCTCGCGGTCGTCCGGAGCAAAGTGCTCGTCGGTGAGGTCGTAAAGCTCGCGCATATTACCGCCGGCGAAGTAGTGGTTGAGTTGCTGGTTGCTACTCATATGCGCATGCGCGGGGTCGAGTTCAGCCATCTTGGCTTTAAGTTGGTCGGCGACCGCCTTGTCACCAAGTAAACTTTTGATTTCAATTTCGTAGTGTGCCATACCCATTGCTTAGCTCGCTAATACATACATTATACCGGCTGCGTCGTGGTTAGCCAAAAAGCTGGTCGCGTGGCATGATTACCCTATGTCGACCCCTACAATAAGCGCCATTGCCGCCATTGGCCAACACCGTGAGCTCGGTAAAGACAACGGGCTCATTTGGCGGATTCCGGCCGACCTCAAGCGCCTTAAAGAACTCACCACCGGACACCCTATTATTATGGGGCGAAAAACCTACGAGTCGATTGGCCGACCCCTCCCCAACCGCACCAATATTGTAATTACTCGCAACCCTGACTTTACGGCTGACGGATGCACGGTTGTTCCCTCACTCGATGCGGCTCTCGAAGTGGCACGCGCGGTTGAGACTGAAGAGATATTTATCTTTGGTGGCGCAGCCATCTACGAGCTGGCGTGGCCGCAGATTGAAAAACTGTACCTGACTATCATATATGATAGTCAGCCCGGAGCAGACGCCTTCTTTCCTGAGTATAAAAATGAGTTTACGGAAATAAATCGAGAGTCGTCCACCACCAGTGAAGGACTGCGGTACGACTGGGTAACGCTCGTTAGTAAAAATTAAAACGCCCGGCGGAAATACCGTCGGGCGTTAGTCTTCTTTTGGTGGCAGCAATTGGCCATGCACTGAAACGTGCCATTCACCAGCCTCAAATGAGTAACCGTTCCAGCTCATCACATCAATCCGTTGTCTGATGGCTCTCGTCACCGTTGCAGGAACAATCGCCCACGGTGCCAGTTTCGGAAACTGGCGAAGTTGGCTGGTAGAAACTTCAATATCTTCGATGGTATATACCTCGCCACACGGGGTGGTGAGGTGTACGACCACCGTCACGGTAAGCGTATCTTTCACACCCCCTCCTCGTGTTAGAACAGCGACGTACACTCTAGCAGATATACCTACACGTGCAAAAGAAAAGGCGCAGTCGTATTGCTACGACTGCGCCGTGCGCTACTCAGGCAGATGCTCGAGTGCATAGTGCAAGTTTCTGTGAGGAATGTTGTTCACACTCAGAAAGACCGGCTCATCACAAAAACCCACCCACCGCGAACCATGCGGTTGTTTTCCTCGAGCTACCCAGTATTGGCGGGCTGCCCGATCTCGTTCTGGAGCTGGCAGGTTATATACCTGCTGTGCCGTCAGTCCATGTTCTGACAAAAGAATGTCAGAGACTTGGTCTGATTGATTGCCCCACACGTGCTGCTGATGTAGGTAGAGATGGCCGTGACTGGTTTCAACCAACACCAACACTTCAACCCGCACCTGCAGCACACTTGCAATCCGCTGTAACATTCTGCCCTCTTTTTTGTACGTACGTGCCCACCATAGGCTACGTTCCGCCCT
>CAZZPW010000025.1:7996-10076 GCA_964655825.1 uncultured Candidatus Saccharibacteria bacterium | reverse complement strand
ACACCGTAGCTTACGTACTCCTGGTAGCGCTTATACAGCGCGATTTCTTTTTCTTCGGCGGCAATAATCTCCTGCGCTGCCTCGCTATGCGGATGTCGCTTAAGGAAGTCGGCAAAGCTGGCTTCGAGGGGGTGGTAGTAGTTGTCTAACCAACAATCGGTCGACAGTGGAAAGTAGCCGAGCAATTGGTACCCCGCCGCTTCTAACTGCGCGATCTTGGTCGCCGCGGTAGCCACTTCGGGATACTCAGCCGCCCAGTAAGCACGCAACTCTTCGGGCACCTCTGGTTGCAGCCAGGTAATCTCCGATACGACGAGGGTTCCACCCGGTTTAAGAAATTGTTTCCACTCCTTAATCCCCTTCTCAAAACCGATGTTGTAGATAGCGCCTTCAGACCAGATAGCATCGAATTGCTCCGCTTGAAAAGGGAGCGCCCCCATATCTGCTTCGACGGTTGTCACTCGCTCGGCTACACCAGCTGCATGAGCGTGTTTTTGTAGCTCCTCGAGAAAGGCGGGTAGTAGTTCTACTGCCGTAACGCGTGCTTTCGTGTGTTGCAACAACGGAATCGTTGCCGCGCCAGTGCCGCTACCAATGTCGGCAATAGCAATCTCGGCCGTCGTTTCGATACCACTCAGCGCCAGTGCCTGCAGCGTTGCTGCTTTACTACCTGGTCCTTGGCGGTGGTTTGCGATGTGTAAATCGACAAGCAATTTTAAAGTTTCTTCGTCCATGCGCGCAACAATACCATAATAGCTACTTCTCCTGCTCTAATCGATCGGCTAGGCGGTTAATCAAGAATGGACTCAGAAGCACCGTTGTCACACTAAGGAGCACAAGCCCGGTTAAAAGAATCTGGTCAATTATACCCAGGTTGAATGCTACAAACGCCGTGGCGAGCGTGGTTGAGAGCTGCGGTAACGAGGTGGCTGCAAACAGCTTGGCTGCCAAGGGTTTGTACTGAACTGCCCGCGCGGCCAGGTACCCGCTGACGTACTTGGCGCCGACGAGCGTGACAATCATTAGGAGAATAATCGGGATGGCCGTTTGCACCCCGACCAGTTCGCGCACATCGGTTTGTAGCCCGATGACGACAAAAAATGTCGGAATAAACACCCCGTAGCTAATGGTCTTAATTTTGTCTTTAAGCACCTTGCTCGTAATGGAGTCGGCCAATACCAGACCCGAGAAGAAGCCGGCCACAATCGGGTGCAGGCCTAGGAGCTCAAACGCGAGCACCGTCCCGATGAGGATTAAAAAGGTTGAGCGAAATTCGAGCTGGAAGAGGGCTGGCGCGTCGGCCGTTACCTCCATCAGCCACGCCCGTAGCTTTGGTATCACCAACCGCAACGCGACCAGTACCCCAAGGAGCACCGGATAAAATACGTAGAGTGGCACATCGGTCACCGGTCGCACGGTTTGCAAAAGCAGTGAGAGCAGTACCAAACTAGCAATATCTTGCAGTACTGTGGTAACGACGACAGATTGGCCGAGCTTAGTGTGGAGAATTCCGCGCACCTCGAGGGTGGGTATCACCACCGCAATGGACGACGAGATGAAGATAATCCCAACAATCAGTGCCGTAGTGAATTCATACCCTAACGCCAATACCAACGAGAACCCCGCCACGAATGGTACCGCCCCATTAACAAAGGCGAGCCAGAAAAGGTCGGCTTTAAAATCACGAAAGTGCGTCAGCCGGGTTTCGAGTCCGGCCATAAACATCAAGAAGATGAGACCAATTTGGCCAATAAACGAAATGGTCTCATCGACTGCGACGACATCAAACGCGCTCGGCCCAAGCAAAAACCCACCAATAATGAGCATTACTGCCCACGGGATGTGAGTACGGATGGAGAGCATCGAAAAGAAGACGCCACAAAATACTATCAGAAAGAACGGTAGTAGTTGATCCATTCCCTTGAGTATACACCGCACGGCGCTGGCGTACGCAGACTCCTACACAGCCCCAACGCTACGCCAACACGAAGAACGTTAGGTAAGCGATATAGAGCGCTAACAAGGTGTACAGAAGTGCCCAGCCTTTGGTGAGTGGCAGGTATCGCTTCACGGGTGGCCA
>CAZZPW010000025.1:0-7896 GCA_964655825.1 uncultured Candidatus Saccharibacteria bacterium | reverse complement strand
TCCAGGTCACAAAGCGAACCGCTACTTCCATACCGGTGAGATTCGCAAAGAGTAGTGCCTTGGCTGCTGCTTCGAACCCAACCGGCGTATCGTCTGGTACGGGTAGCGCATCAAGAATTTGAAACGGTGAGGTGTCCGGGAAGTACGTAATGACTCCCTCACCCGCCGCGGTCCGACCAATCGGTGATTGGTACTTCTCGGCTAATTCGAGAATCCGGGGCTGGTTGAGCGACGCGACTCGCGTGTAGTCGCGATACCACTCGGGCGCTACTGTCACATCCCAGGCCCGACCGTAGGTCGCAAGCCCAAGCATCGTCTTATCGGCATCAAAGTCCTCGAGCGCAAACTCGACGACGTGCTCGACCCAGTCGGTGTCGGCCACGGGCGCGTACGGCACTCCACGCCGGGCGGTATTCAATACAACATCAGCGCGTTGCTGGTCGTAGGCCATAATTTGAATGCGATCGCAGTACTCGTTAATGGCCTCGTAATCGTTAGCGTACTCTATCGTGCGAGGCATCTGGTCGGGGCGCCACCGGTGCTCCGGGCGCATGCGGGGCTCAATCGTACACACCAAATCGTCACGACCTAACTCATCTTCCAGATCTTTGAGGAAACGAGAAAAATCATCGATAGTCTCGGCTTTCTTTTGCTCGAAGTCGATGTCGATACCATCGTAATCGTTCTCGTCGACCAGTTCGGTTAAATCATCGATGAGTGTCTCACGAGAGCGGCGGTCGCTCAACACCTCGTGAATAGCCGCCCCGTCAAACCAGGCAACCGTTGGGATTATATCGACTCGTTCACGCTCAAGCTTACGGATAAACCGTCGCCACTCCCGCGTGCCAAGGTCGGCTTTTTCGACAAGTGCGCCAGTACTATCGACCTCGTACACAAATAGATACACCGTATCGAGCTCGTCGATATTGTTAAGCGCGCTCGCCATCCCCTCCTCTAGCTGGAACCAGGGCACCCAACCAGCCGCCTCGCCACTATAGGCAAAAGCGTGGGTCGATAACGACAGTCCCCCGAGTATATAAAGTAGCAATAGCAATGTGCGCATATGTAGTAGATGACGCATACAGTTTACAATTCTTTCTTAGCAAAAAAACTAGCCATCGTGATGGCTAGTTAGCTAGTCGGTGACAGAGAAGATAGTTTGTCTGTGGGTGCGCCGACGTTGACACTGTACACAGTCGCCGACGTGATAGTGCTGCCCTTCTTCGGCTGGCGGAAGGTCTTCTAACAGACCGATAATCTCCGCCTGAAACGGACCAGTATGGGACCTTATGAAACCAATTACTAGCGTAATGGTGCTAAAGGTACAGTCAGTACAGAAGCGAGTCGTACCGACAAGGCATCCGCCACCGTCACTGGCAGCGTACTGCGCTGACACCAAATCGACCGTCAGGTCGTGCCAACTACACGCAGCACTCAGCGTGCTCGAGTAGAGCCACACAGTAACCGTGGAGTGCTCGGTCCAGCGGTCCTGCCAGGTACACCCCGCTACACTTGGCGCGGTATGAACTTTTGTCGACCAACGTCTCAGAGCAGTGTAGGCGTCCCAGTTGGTCTGATGACAACCAATCGCCGCTTGCTGCCGCCAGTCGGCTGCTCGACGCTTCCGCGCTGGCAGCAAAATAGGTAGCGGTTCGATAACGCCACCGAGGTACTCGTAGTTCTGGTCGATGAAACGCAAGACTTTTATGTAGGCGGTAGCGGCAAACCACTCGGTCTTACCGTCACCGTACCGCCGTGGTTGGCGATAGTCAGCGAACGTTTCGTGCAAGACCCGCTCGACATGTTTAGCCGACAGTCTATGGCAGCGAATCAATTTACTTCGCGCTGGGTCTATCCGATTGGCAACGAACCCACTTCGTACGCAAGGGTTGACACTGCGACCAATTTTTATGTCTCCTCGCTCGTCGTCAACGAGTACGTAGACACTCTGCTGTGTATCGGTACGCATGACTGTTCTCCTCTGGTAACACGGTACACATCTAAGCTCACACTATAGGAGTACGGACTGACGTCAAGTAGACAAAGGCGTAAAAACACGGAGTGGCGATGAATAAAAAATATGCTATGCTACTGCGCACCATTACTTGGGTTTGGAAGTTTTCTTCTGTAACTGACCGGCACTAATCAGTCACAGAACAATCACTGACTCCAAGACAATTATTGGGCCGTTAGCTCAGCTGGTAGAGCGCTTCAATGGCATTGAAGAGGTCGCTGGTTCAAGTCCAGTACGGTCCACGAGTATACAAATGAGTCCGCAAAATGCGGACCATTTTTATTCGTGTACCGTACAAGAGCCATCAATATGGCTTTTGTCTGGATTTGAACACCGGAGTGATGTTTCTGGAGTCATTAACTACGACAGAAACGAGCGAGGTGTGTCCCGCGGCACTTAGGAGTATGCGACTTAGTGACCGTCAGGACAAGTCCAGTACGGTCCACGAATACAAAACGAGTCTGCACATATCGCAGACTCTCGTTTCGTACGTCGTGCAGGTTTGCGTTTGAGTGCTATACTCAAACCACTCTATGCATCACCGCCGGTCAGGATTCGTTTGGTTAGCCTCCGCTGCAGCACTCGGACTGTACGCGGCTATAGGGCTATCAGGCCTGCAGGTACCCGGGGTTGAGGAACTCCTTGCGCTCCTTAACCAGGCTGAAGGGTGGGAGTTTATGGCCGCAGGCTTCCTCGCTATTTTGCTTGAAGGCTTGTACGTCATCGGCAACTTCTTCCCCGGCACCACAACGGTATTGTTACTCGCTGTCCTCTCGAGCGTTGGGAGTTGGTGGCAATTTGCAGGTACGATACTGGCCATCTTTCTCGGCTGGTGTGTTGCCGGAATGCTTAATATCGCCTTTGCCTACCGCTCGTTTCAGGCTGGAAAGACACAACCACAACACGTCTTTATCGTTCGTGACAATGTCTGGCTCAGTTGGTTTCCGGCCTTTCGAGCCAATTACGAGGTTTCTCAAGTGGCTGCGGGTGGTAACGTGTGGCAAGTGATTATCTCGGCCCTGCGGGTGCGTTTTTTTGCCTCGCTGGCGGCGGCTGCCGTGGCGGCACTCGTGGCAGCCCTCATCGACCTTACTGAAATTGATAATGAAGAGGGGTTTACGTCGATACTCGCGATAGCCAGTATCATGCTCATCGTCGGTTGGCGCGAACTCCGTCTCGCCCAACGTGAACGCCTCACTGACCATGCAGACACCCCTTGAGACAACCTGGCAACACGTGCTCGAAGCCAAGCTTGGGCATACGTACGTAGCGAGCCTCATAGCGCACGTTGCCCAGATCTACGGCAGTGACGAAACTGTGTACCCCGCACAGGCCGATGTATTTAAAGCTTTTACCCTCTGCCCGTTTGATCGGGTTGCGGTAGTCATCCTCGGACAAGACCCCTACCACGGACCAGGTCAAGCGCATGGCCTAGCTTTTTCGGTCCCTGATACCGTACCCATTCCACCGTCGCTCCAGAATATTTATAAAGAAATCGCTGCTGACATCGGTACGCCACCAGCTACGAGTGGTAATCTTGAGCGATGGGCTACACAGGGCGTCCTACTCCTTAACACCTCACTCACGGTTGCGGCTGGTAAACCAGGTTCTCATCAGTCGTTCGGTTGGGAGCGCTTTACTGAAGCAGTCGTACACGTAATTGCCGATACGAAACAGCACGTCGTATTTATGCTCTGGGGAGCCCATGCGCAGCGCCACGCGCACGGTATCGACGCGAGTCGTCATTGCGTCTTAACCGCGCCACACCCCTCACCACTCTCCGCGTATCGAGGGTTCTTTGGTTGTCGCCATTTCAGTCAAGCCAATGCGTACCTCAAGGAACATGGCCAGACTCCCATACATTGGTGAATGCGGTATACTGGGCAATATGACATTACGTATTCTTGTACTTATCGCTGCGGTTCTACAAATACCAGCAGCCGGTATCCTCGGCGCGGGCACCTTTGAAACAGGTGTTCGCGAGTGGCCAGTATTTATTCAACCGGCTGGTTGGGCATTTAGTATTTGGGGTTTTATCTATGTCGCTGCACTCGCGTTTGCCATCTACCAAATCATTCCTAAAAACGATAACCAAACCTTGCGCGCGGTTCGCGTGCCAGCGCTGATTGCCTTTCTCGGCTCAATCGTCTGGCTCTACTTTGCTGGCGCCAATGACTGGACTGTGTGGGTAACCATTCCTACATTATTCGTAATGGCAGGCGCCCTTACCGTCGTCGTGATGCAGCCAAAACTGTCAGCCTCATGGCCAGAGCTCTTCTCGCGCTCACTGCTACTTCCCTACGCTGCCTGGACGGGTATTGCCCAATGGCTCAATATTCAAGTCTTGCTCAGTGACCAAGGTTTCATCACGAGCGGCGCTTTAAACACCGCCACCAATGTGGGTATCCTCCTCTGTCTCGCCGCGTACACACTATACTTTTTACGTCGAAGTGGCTACTCAATCTGGTACGGCGGTGTCATTATCTGGGCATCCATTGCCGTGATTGCAGCCAACACCGGTACACCCGATGGCAGTATTATCATCGCAACTATGGCGGGCGCCCTTGGGCTCGCTGCCATGGCACTCATTCGACAGAACGCCCAGGTCTAGCACTATGTCCGCCCGTCTATTTAGTCAGCGCGTATTCGAGCTCGCGATTGCGATTCCTGCAGGACGGGTCACCACGTACGGCCACTTGGCTACGGCAGCCGGTGGCGGTGCGCAGGCAGCTCGTAGTGTGACCAGCATCTTAGGTAAACACCCCAATCGTAACGTAGTACCGTTTCATCGTATCGTGTACGCTGGCGGACGGGTTTGGTCGACTGACAAATCGTATAGAGCTCGACAAAAACTGTACCAGCAAGAAGCGATTGTTGTGAATGCCACCGGCAGTATCGAAAACTTTGACGATATTCTATGGGATCCACGCGAACTAACCTAGCGCTCGCTACTGCAATTTTTTGTAGAGTTGGCCGGTAACTCCCAAGGCTAGCACTCCCAAGACAAAGACGTAAAATGGGTTTTCGCCCAAAACTGGAATCCGTTCAATGATGAGCTCGAACGAATACAGCACAGCGACGACCCCAAACGTTGAGAGACTGATAATGAGAAACGGAAATCGCTCTAAAACCGACTTACGAAACTTAACCGTCGTCTTTTCGACCGACTGGGCTACCCCATCGACTTCTTTAACAACGGTTTTCTCGAGTTGGCGAAATCTATCCATATGTCTCAAGTATAGCAAGCCCGGGACGTGTAAGAAACTGACTCGCTGTGCGTCGTAGTGGGTAGACTGGGCCATAAGAGCCACAGACCTTGGAAGGGGTACCTCGTTGAATGCAAGCTTCAGGGAGTACTCAAATGAATAAAGACCTACGAACTTTGGGCGGCGTCATATTGTTTGCGACTGTTGCAATAATCACCGTACTCAGCGTCTCGGTGTCGCCAGATGACACAGATCCCAAACCAATCACGACCGCTGTACGTGACGTCTAGCCTCACAACTGCCCACCCCTCTATCTCCCGAGGGGTGGGCACTTTTTTTATTTTATACTGGCCCGGAGTGCGCTATACTCACTGTAATGACGCTCCCCAGTAAAACTGAAGCCGAAGCGCTACTGCACCAATACGTAACTGACCCGTACCAACGCTACCACGCGCTCATGGTCGCGACGGCTATGGCCGGCTACGCCCGTCTCCGTGGCGAAGATGAATCGCTCTGGTGGAATACTGGCTACCTTCACGACCTCGACTACGACCAGCACCCGACCGAGCACCCCGGTCCCTCACTGCAGTGGTTTAGAGACTGGCACTATCCAGAGACACTCATTCATGCCATTGAAGCACACGCCAACGGGTTTAATGGGTTTACCACCCCACCCGAGACCGACCTCGCCCGGGCGCTAATAGCGTGCGATGAAATCTGCGGCATTTTCTATGCCTACCACAAACTTAATCCCATCCCGTTTGGTGAAATGAAAGTGAAGTCAATTAAGAAACGTCTGGCTGAGTCCCGTTTTGCGCCTGGTATCGACCGCGCACACATATATGAAGGGTGCGAGGATTTTGGCGTCACAATTGATGACCATATTGCCAATCTTATAACCTTTTTTGCTGACCTCCCTGCTCCGCAGGAGTAATTTGCATTTCGTATGAAAGCCGCTATACTCGCCATCCTCGCCTTTGTTGCACTCCTTATTGTGAACACCTGGCTGAGCACCGGATAACCAAATGGACTATCTCATATCCCTACTCATTATCACCTGTCTCGTCGGTTGTTCGGCCCTGTTTTCAGGATTAACCTTGGGGTACTTTACCCTTGAACCGCAATCACTACGACGACGGGCCAAGGCTGGCGACCGGGCGGCAGCGATAGTACTCCCGGTTCGTGAACGTGGTAACCATCTACTCACAACACTCCTCCTTGGCAACGTGGCAGTCAACAGCGTCCTCGCTATCTTTTTGGGTACGCTGGCCAATGGCGTACTGGCCAGCGTTATCGCGACAGCCGTCATTTTTCTATGTGGTGAAATTATTCCGCAATCGGTACTCTCGCGGCACGCGCTGTACTTCGGGTCAAAAGCGGCCCCGCTCGTACGTACCCTGATGTGGTTGAGCGCCCCACTCACCTGGCCCATCGCCGCGACACTCGATCGCGTTCTCGGACAAGAGCTTCCTAGTATGTACTCACACAGTGAGTTGATGGAGCTCGTTGCTGAGCATGAAGCCTCTGAACATAGCCCAATTGACGCTGACGAGCGCCGCATTGTTCATGGCGCGCTGATGTTCTCGCACACGGCCGTGCGGGAGGTGATGACGCCCGCTGAGCAGGTGATTATGTACGACGCCGGGCAACGGCTCGACGGTTCGCTACGAGCCGACATGGACGAGCACGGCTACTCACGCTACCCCCTCTACCAAGGGAGTCGCGAGCACCTCGTAGGCCTCCTCTATACTAAAGACCTCATCACTGAAACAGACTCATCAACATTGCGCGACACCGAGGCCTTTGAAGCAGACGTGCTCACTGTTCGCCCGTCAGAAAAACTAGACACGGTACTCACTAAAATGCTTAAACGCCGCCGCCACCTCGCCTTTGTGCAAAATAAAAACGCCCAGTTTATAGGCGTGATTAGCTTGGAAGATATTATCGAGGAAATCATCCAGGAAGAAATTGAAGACGAAGACGATGAAGAGCGCGAGGATTAACTTCGGGTTGTGCGTTTGCGAGCCACTTTTCGGGTCGTCTTTTTAACTGCTTTTTTGGTCACTTTTTTCGCTGTGCGGGTACGCGGTGCAGGCTGTTCATCTTCGAGTACCGCAGTTGGTTCGCTTTTACCAAGCGCATTCGTTTCGAGAACAGTCTCATGATCGTCGCACAACCATTCGTGATTCTCGCGGCGCGACTCACGCATCGCTTTCACGAGTGTATCGTGGCGGAAGGCGTAAATGGCGGCAAAAGAAACAGCAATACCCAGGAAAATGTAGCGCATGTCTGGCGAGTAGCTCTGGTAGTTAAATAAGAGCTCAAGTACCGAGGCGATAATACCAATCTCCATCATGTACTTGATATCCACGTGGTACCACCGCATGTACTCTACCAAAATGCGGTAGGCCTTCATTAAGACAATGAGCAGTGCGATGGTGTGCAAGAACTCCACGTTGAGCGCATTAAAAATGCTTTGTCGCTCAGCTGGCTCGAGAAAGATAGTATCGAAAATCTGCAAAGCTACGTCGTACGTGCCCGTTACAAATGCGACGAGCATATACACGACCAAAGACACGGCCGTGATAAACGTCACAAAAGAAATGCAGATGTTCAAAAAAGGAACTGTTCGCTCCATACGTATGTACGTATCATACCACCAGCCTAAGGCTGACG
>CAZZPW010000024.1:0-10405 GCA_964655825.1 uncultured Candidatus Saccharibacteria bacterium | reverse complement strand
TCACACAAAAACCGCCTAACGGCGGTTTTGCTGTGTGAGCCAACGCGCGGGATTGGTGTCGAGTTTCTAATTCACTTCGTTCATAAGAACTCCCTACCCGGGCTCGCTGGTTTTGTGCCTAGGTCCGGCACAAAACAGCGCTGCGCCTTTCAATCCCGCCCGTAGGCAACGCAGGTTGCCTACTGCCTTGACTCACACAAAAACCGCCTAACGGCGGTTTTGCTGTGTGAGCCAACGCGCGGGATTGAACCGCGGACCTCATCCTTACCATGGATGCGCTCTACCGACTGAGCTACGTTGGCTTGTAAAGTGGCGATAGCATAGCAAATGAACAAAAAAAAGACCACCCTTTAGTATCACCACTTGCTTTGGTCTTTGGAGCCACCGCGCAGGATTGAACTGCGGACCTATGCGTTACGAGTGCATCGCTCTACCAACTGAGCTACGGTGGCGGCGGACATATATTACTGTATCGACTCTGGGACAGCAACGTGAGATGAACTATTTTAAAATACCGCGTTTGCGTTGTAGCAATAGCGCAACCGTCACGACCACAGCAGCACCTAATAAATTAAAGATCAGGTCAAGTACGGTGTTGTGGTACCCACCGACACCGGTCTCAGGCAAGGTGACATTAGCGATGAATTCGACAATCTCATTAATGATACTAAATCCGGCAGCAGCAAAAATG
The DNA here is from genome assembly GCA_964655825.1 of uncultured Candidatus Saccharibacteria bacterium. GTDB lineage: Bacteria > Patescibacteriota > Minisyncoccia > Phycocordibacterales > UBA918 > OLB19. The sequence continues at coordinate 9,714 of CAZZPW010000024.1, read as the reverse complement.
GCGATGGCGCCAACTACCCAGGTATGGGTTCGAATATGTAATACCTCACGCAGTACGTGCAAAAACATCAAGCCAAATACGCCGTACAGATAGGCGTGCACTACTTGATCATACTTAAGGATAAAAAACTCTCCCCCACCATCAAATACCGGAACAATGCGGTAGGCGTACAGCACACCATCAACCGTTTGGACACTACCGCCTAGCATATGTAACACTCCCCAAATCGTTACTCCCAGAATAATAGCCGGTGAGAACCGCGTCCATCGTAAGGTCCCGAAGAGCACAATGGTCACTAATAAAATGGTTCCCGCATAGGCGACAAATTCATAATTGGCTTGTTGCAAAAAATACCCACCAAAACCAACCACAACGAGTAAGTTAACCGCGAGTAATACCTGCTCAATACGACGTAATTTCATGACCATAGTATACCAGTAAGTAATTGCAAAAACTGCTAAAACCGGCTATACTCTCGGTCACTTGCAGTTTGCAAAACTGCGGTGGTAGCTCAATTGGTTAGAGCACCCGCCTGTCACGCGGGAGGTTGCGGGTTCGAGTCCCGTCCACCGCGCAGTTAACAAAACGACCCTTGTTGGGTCGTTTTGTGTTACGAGCGGTGGGGACGAGGCATGTCTTCGGCCCGGGACTCGAACCGAGGCGGCGCGAAGCATTGCCGCCGAGTGGAGGTCAAGGGAGTGAGATAGTTTGTAACCAAAGGAAACAAACTATCCACGAGAGTGACCGAGCCCCGTCCCCTACTCGGACTGTACTCTTTGTCAGGATTTTCCATACTTCAAAATCCTAGTCAAGGTCTTGCGAAGATGTCCCACATCTTCTCACACCGCGCAGTTAACAAAACTGGCGAAGAGCCGGTTTTGTGTTACGAGCGGTGGGGACGAGGCATGTCTTCGGCCCGGGACTCGAAGCTGTTGCCTGCTGCGCCGCAGCGACAACGGGTACGGAACGGGTACCGTTCGAGTCCCCCTTCTTACAAAACTAGTCAGCAGATTCTCATACCGCCGGCCCAGAGGGTCCCCGGCTCCGCCGTTCAATTCCTCCCGGCAGCTACAAATGGCAACGACCCAGGTGCTAACGCACCTGGGTCGGTCATTTGTGCCGACGGGTAGAGTCGAACTACCGTCTAGGGTTTATGAGTCCCTCGTTCTAACCGTTGAACTACGCCGGCAAGTGGCCCGTAGCATAGCAAAAATAAAACTAATTCGCTAGTTGGCTACTGAAGAAATGAGACCTTGAATATAATACTTAAGTCGCGAGCTCTTTCTAACCCGCAGTGCTACAACACCGTAATAGTTATTATGGTTAGAATAACGTTTCTTCGTCGTATGCTTGAGAATAATTGGCTGATGGAACTGTTCTTGAGGAAGTTCTAGCAATGCAGACCAGTAAGCGACAATCTCCTTAGTACGTGATTTATGTAAATGAGAAATGTATATGTACGGCTGAAACTCCATAGTAGTGACACCTAAGCACTCTTCAAACCAACGTTTACCCAGCAGGAGTAGCTTTGGATCTGAATTCACTAAAGCGGCTGGTCCGCTGCGAGTCTTAACACCTTCACCCCAATAGAGACCGACTCCTAGAAGGAGTAAATCACGATTATCTAACGATGCGATTCGTTTCTTTGCCTGGTTAGTTTCATAAGCGATGACCTGTAAGCGTTTTTGGCGGTTAGCTTCAGCACCTTTTTGACGACCTGTATTACCGGCAGATATTTGTCTTTGCTTTAATCGATGAGCTTGAGACTTAGTAAGTTTAATTTCTCGACACCAAGCACTAACTGAACCCTTAGAAACCCCAAGAAGTGCGGCGATATCCCTAACTGAGTAACCTTTTCTTCGTAACTTTTGTGCCTGTAACTTTTCCTGAACCTTTGCCATATGTTTATATTAACATATGGCTTTATACTTATCTATTTAGCAATGTTGCAGCTTTAGCAATATCCTCCGGATACCCAATCGGAATCCACGTCTGCTGCTCCACAACCGCAATCGGGTAGTGTTTGGCGTACTCGCGAATCATATCAGTGTGGTAATACTCCCCCTTCGTCTCGACCGTCGGCGTAAACTCAAAAATGTGCTCATCGAGTACAAAGACACCGGTTGACGCCAGATTTGATGGCGGATGTTCGGGTTTCTCAACAAACTCGGCCAGGGTGCCGTCAGGGTTACGTACCACAATGCCAAACCGCTCAGGGGTATCAGTGGTGAGTGTGAGCATGGCCCGGGTATACGAGGTGACCCGGGCTAAATCTTGCTCGCCGTGTAAATCGTCGGCAAACATATAGAGGAAACGGCCTTTTACGAGGTCTTTACACAACCAGAGAGCGTGTCCCGTCCCCTTCTGCTCGACTTGCTCAACGTACGTTACCCGACGGCCGGAGTATTCGCTGCCGCAGTGCTCACGAATTTGTTCACCCAAGTAACCGGTTACGATGATTAACTCATCAATCGCACTCGGCAACGCGGCGACGATATGGTCGAGTAGTGGTTTCCCGTTCACTTCTACCAATGGTTTGGGAGTTGTCTCGGTTAGTGGCCGTAGGCGCGTACCTTTACCAGCGGCCAGAATAATACACTGCATATACAGGTAGTGTAACAGATGACCTCCAGGTAAAGTTGCGGGGCCCGGAATCGTCCCGCTTTTTCTAATTCCTTACAGGAACTGTCCACTCATTGGATATTTTTTAATCTTCAAAATATCTCAATGAATCTTGCGAAGTGATTGAGATCACTTGTCACACTTCGCTCATAAGAACGCTGGACGCAGCTCACTCGTTTTCTTTCTAGATACGAAAGAAAACATCGTTCCGCTGTTCGATTCCGGACGAAAGCAAAACTATTTGCTTTCTGCCCCGCAACACGAGAAAAGCCGGAGCTATCGCTCGCGGCTTTTCAATCGTGTTGCGGGGCCCGGAATCGAACCGGGGTCTGGAGGTTATGAGCCTCCCGAGGTACCTCTCCTCCACCCCGCTCTGTGTGGTCAACACCTTACAATACTTTTTAAAACAGTGCAACTACTGGTGACCGAACTCATCAAACACGCGCTGATACCGGTTAATCGTCTCTTGGGCTACTTTTTTAGTTAATACAAAATCGCTTCCGTCGTGGGCAATACGGTTACGTACTTTGTGGGCCTGCCAAGCGTCTTCCAGAGTTGTAAAACTAGCCTGGTTAGCCGACTTAAGCTTATCACCTATCGACGTACCGGGATACCCTGCAGTGTCGAGCATTCGCTCGAGTTCAATATCGGCCTCAATAATGGCGAGCTTCCAGTCATTCGGATTCTCGCTCACGACGTGCGCCTTAATATCGTCCAGCCGGGTTGGTTGTGCAGCTGTGCCATAGAGTTGCTGGTAGAGTCGTTCTTGCTCTTTAAGCTGTTCCGTCTCAATCTCGGCTAATTGATTGTACCGGGTAACGGCATAAATGTAGCCAACAAAAAATAATGCGGCCAGCAAAAACGATAGGACGGTAAAGGTTAGCCAGAGCGTATTGAGGAGATCAAAAATAGTGCTCGCCGACGGACCGTCGCCACCACTAAACGCACCCAGGAGCTTGCTCAAGCCAGTTGCCCAGTCTATGTTGTACTGGCTATAAATAATGTCATTCTCGTCAGGCATGCAGTACCACCATTATACTGCACTACGTGCTGGTCTATGCAGCTGCCTGTGAGAGCGTATGGTCGTAGGCGCGACGACCTAAATCAAACAAACGATTGTCTCCTCCGTGTGGTGCGATGTACTGCACCCCGGTAGGGAGTGCGACTGCCTCACGCGTGACTGTACCCATCGGGGTCGAGAGCGCCGGTACACCCGTCAGATTTACCGGCACAGTAAAAATATCTTGCTGGTACATAGCCAACGGGTCGGCTTGAGCGCCAAAAGCAAAGGCTGGTGTAGGCGCCGTTGGGGTAGCGATAATATCTACCGACTGAAACACGGTAGCGAGCTCCTCGCGCATTAACGCGCGAACTGCTTGCGCTTTACCGTAGTAGGCGTCGTAGTAGCCAGCGGAGAGAACGTAGGTACCGAGCAAAATCCGCCGCTTCACCTCCGCGCCAAAGCCCTCGGCGCGCGAACGCTCATACACCTCGAGGAGTGTTTCGCCGGTCGCTTGCGTGCCGTACCGTAAACCATCATATCGGGCTAGGTTAGATGACACTTCGGCCGGCATAACAATGTAGTACGCAGCGAGCCCCTTAGCAAAAAGCGGGAGTTCGATATCGACCACATCGTGACCAGCCGCCGTGAGCTGCTTTAAGTGGGCTTCAAAATTAGCTACCACGTCGGGGTCGACTCCGGTTGTAAGAACATCACGTGGCACGCCGATGCGATAGTGTTCTTTGGCGGCCACCGGCGGGTACGTACGGTCGGTTATGGTGGTCATGTCGAGCGGGTCATGGCCAGAAATAACCTCGTGCACTAGCGCGGCATCTGCAACCGAGTGCGTCAGCGGGCCAGCCTGATCGAGACTCGAACCCATTGCGAGTAACCCCGAGCGCGACACCGCGCCGTAGGTAGGCTTAAAACCAACCACCCCACAGTAGCTCGCCGGTTGCCGAATAGAGCCACCGGTATCGGTTCCAATGGCAACTGGTACGGCACCCATCGCGACCGCGGCCGCTGAACCGCCAGAACTACCGCCGGGTACGCGACGGGGATCGACTGGGTTTTTGGTTGGGCCAAATGCCGAATTCTCAGTGGAGCCACCCATGGCAAATTCGTCCATATTCGTCCCTCCTATCAGCACTGCACCAGCCGCTTTGAGTTTGGTGACAATGGTCGCATCGAAGCTGCCCGTATAGTGCTCGAGGATTTTTGAAGCGGCGGTTACACGCTCACCCGCGACCATAATATTATGCTTGAGCGCTACCGGGATACCCGTCAGCGCTGGTGCCGCCTCCCCCTGCGCGGCAAGCGCCGCCGTAGCCGCGTCCGCTTGCGTCAGTACGTTGTCGTACACGTCAAGAAACGCGTTAATATCACTGTCGTGTTTTTCAATATGCGCGAGCGTTTCCGTTGCCACTGCAGTTGGTGTGGTGGCACCGGTCCGGTACGCATCTTGTAGGCTGGCTATGGTGGATTTAGTCATCTTGCTTGAGAATCTTCGGCACTTTCATAAAACGACCATCGGTTTCGGGCATAGCCTGAAGGAGTGTGTCGGTATACTGCTCTGGCTCGGTAGTGACCACATCGGCCCGAAACACATTGTAGACTGGTCCAACCGTTGGCGTCACTGCATCGGTGCCGGCCACGGCCTGCACCTCACTCACGTACTGTAAAATATCGTCGATCTCTTGGGTAAACTGCGCCGCCTCGGTATCGGTAATAGCGATACGCGCCAAGCGGGCCAAATGCTGTACATCGTCAGTTTTCATAGGGGCTATACTAGCATTAATGCGCGGTAAGATACAGGCTCACGATTCCAGCAGGGACAGAAACTCGGCTTCGGTTTTAATGGGCACACCCAGCGCTTCGGCTTTAGCGACTTTACTCCCGGCAGCTGCACCGGCCACTACAAACGTGGTCTGTTTCGATACGCTACTACTAACCTGCGCTCCTGCAAGGCGGGCGCGCTCTTTGGCTTCATCGCGCGTTACCGACTCGAGGGTGCCGGTAAATACCACCGTAGTACCCACCAGCGCTCCCGATGCCGCTGACTGTCGCGCACGTACTTCAATGTGTGCACACAACGCGTCGAGCCGGTGTTGATTGCGGGAGTCAGAAAACCAGGTAACAACAGCGGCCGCTACCGTCTCACCAACGCCGTGGATAGCAGCCAGTTCGGCTTGGGTTGCTCGCTTCAGGGCAGTCAATGACCCAGCATAATTGGCTAATAGGCGGGCAGTTTCTTCCCCAACGTGCTCAATCGATAACCCCACTAAGAGACGATGGAGCGGCACGACCCGGGCCGCAGCAATAGCGTCAACGACATTCTGGGCGGCCCGCTCCTGAAAGCCGGGTAAATCTTTCAGGTCTCCGACCGTTAAGGTAAAGAGATCGGCCCAGTCGTCGATAAGGTTCGCATCGAGTAAAAGGTCAATAATCCGTGGGCCGACACCGTCGATATTAAGGGCCGCCTTTGAGACAAAGTAGTACAATCGCTGACGGTGCAGAAAATCTGACTCGGGTGTGATACACCGGTACGCCGCCTCGCCCGGGACGCGCTCAATCCGGCCGTCTCCCCCACAGCCATCGACGGTCGTCGGAAAGCGATATGGTTGAGCTGTTTTGGGTCGTAAGGTTGGTAGTACTTCAATTACTTTTGGAATAATATCGCCAGCTTTTTCGATAATGACGGTGTCGCCAATGCGTACATCGAGACGAGCAATTTCATCTTCGTTGTGCAACGTAGCACGCGAGACCGTCGACCCATCGACCACGACGGGTCGGAGGTGCGCCACGGGAGTTATCACCCCCGTGCGACCAACCTGTAGCTGAATATCCTCCACGACCGTCGTTGCCTGCTGCGCCGGAAACTTAATCGCGACGCCAAAGCGTGGTGCTTTAGCTGTGTAGCCGAGCGCACGCTGAATAGCCCGACTGTCAATTTTTACCACCACCCCATCGATGCCAAACGGGTAGGTATCGTGAGCGTCTCGGGTTGCTTCATAGTACTGCCACACAGCAGCAGCGTCGGAGCAATACTGACTATACGTACTCACCGGTAAGCCCAAATGAGCTAACAGCTCGAGTTCTCCTGTTTGTGTGGCTGGCGGCACCACCGCCGTGTCGCGAGGATCGAGCTGGTCGATATCATAGAGGGTAATCGAGAGCTGTCGCACCGCTGCTACAGCGGGGTCGAGCTGGCGGAGTGAGCCAGCGGCTGCGTTACGTGGGTTGGCAAACAATGGCTCGTGTGCAGCAGCTCGCCCTTCGTTAATACGCGCAAACTCGTCTTTCGCCAACCACACTTCACCGACACAAATTAAATCGATTGGCTCGGTCAAGTGCTCGGGTAGCGACTGAATGGTGCGTACCGTATGGGTGACGTCCTCGCCCACCTGCCCATCTCCACGGGTGGCGGCCCGCACCAACCTACCTGCCTGGTACTCCAGTACGGCTTTGAGACCATCGATCTTATGCTCTGCCACAAACGTGAGCGGCTCATCAGCCACATCGTTCTCCTGCTGCAATCGTGTCGCACGGGCTACCCACTCCTCCCACTCGGCCCGGGTAAACACATTACTAAACGACCACTGCCGGACGCGGTGCTCGACCTTAGCAAACGCTTCTGCTGGGGCGGCACCAATGGCAAATACCTCACCTGTCTCGGCCTCGCCCGAGAGGGTGCGCCACTCAGCCACTAGCGAGTCGTACGCTTCATCAGAGATTTCGGGCGCATCGTCCTCGTGATACTTACGCTGATGATACGCAATCAGCTCGCTGAGTTCTTGTAATCGCTTCGATGCTTCAGTATATCTGGTCATTACTCCTCAAATGTAATCTCTCGTTGTACAGTGCGCAAGCTATCAAGCTCATCACACGGCCGGTTATATCCGCGAGAAAAAGCTGCGTAGCAGATATCACCACCTGAACAATCCTTAGAGGGTATCCCCTGGTCGATAAAGGTGACGTTGGTTAGAGCACCTCCACGCGCATCAAGTAAATAAAAATCGGCTTGCGTACATACGTCTGATTCGCCATCATCGTCGTTGTCCCAGCTTACTTCGAACGAATACTCATCTACATTACTTTCAGGGTTATCTTCGTCGCGAGTGAGTGTATGTGTACTACCCACACACGCAATACTGCCGGGCAGCGGATTTCCTAAAAAGTAATCTGAATCATTAAGCAGCTGTCGTATACACTCAGCCCCAGCTTGCGCCGCGTGAAAAGCAACTTCAGAGTCACGACCAGTAATTGAGATGCTAATCTGTTTAACCGTAATATTAAGCAATGAAATTCCCACTGCGAGTACCACACTAATCACAACAATGGTAATAAGGAGCGCAAAGCCTGATTGTTTTTTTATAGTATTTATAATCATAACTATGGAGTGAAGTTATATATGTTGTGCAGGTACGTCTCCAACACAACTGCCCGCGGTTCGCCACTAGGGTGCATATTCCAACGAACTACCGAACGAGCCCGAACTAAGTTCGTCCCAGCGTCCTGTAAATACACTGTTCGGGTATAGGGTGTTGGCTCACCACCGTTATCGTGACTGTAGCGGGCACGGCTGGCAGTATCATCGTAATAAATTTGGCAACCTGTACCATTGCTCCCGCAGTTGGGAATCTGCACAAAGTCGTTTTCATTTCGCCAGTCTAAACCACAACCATTAGCGTCCTCGCAATCACTAAATTCACTCCCCAACCACTGCCAGGGATCGCCAAACGGATCACTGGCTAGCGCCGCTATACCAGCCTCCTCACGTACCTTAAAGACTGCTTCGATACCTTCTTGGGCTAGGAAATAAGCGGTATTCTGTTGCGACGAAAACTCTGCGAACTGAAGCGAACGCGCCGCAATAGTCATCGGCCCCACCGTCGCAAGTAACAAAATTGAAATAGCTACCAGCACTTCAACGAGCGAATAACCAGATTGGGTAGTGTAATAGGACATACAATTCATTAGATTTAATCGAGTTGACGTTGCGTTACACTCGTTTGGATTGCAAAATCGACCTCAACCTCGGCCAAGTCACCAGCTTCACCCTGGATAAAAATTGTTACTGTTGGCTGCTCATCATCGGGCTCTGCGCCTGTGACCACAAACTCAGCAAAGGTGATAATTGTATTCCTAGCAGTCATTGGCACCCAATCACCATCGGCTAACCGGCGAATAATTGCACCGTGACCAGAACCGTACCAGTCCTCATCGAAGGCGTATGCAATTCGTTCGTCAGTAGCCGTCAAACTGTCGCCAGCCTCGACGAAAGAAAGGTATATACCTCCGTCATTACAATCATCCTCGACTTCCTCGGGCTCTGAAGAACTCGATATTGAGTCTACTAAACACACATAGTTTTTTCCCGTCCGAATTTCACGGCTCATACTATCAACAGCAAAGGTGAGATTGTTAAGAATTTGTTGTTTGTTTTGGGCTTTGGCGTTAGCGTCGAGTAAGACAAGAAGGGTGCCCGCCGCCATTGTCATCACCACACTGAAAATGGTCATCGACACCAAGAGTTCGATGAGGGAGAAGCCGGCTTGTTGCGAGTGGTACTGCATACTAATTATTCTCAACACTTATTTGTCCGGTTTGTCTGACGATAACCTGGCGAGACACGGCTTCGGCATCATCGGTTTCTAACTGCAGTACGATGAGCGGCTCTGCATCGGTATCAGCATCACAGGTACCGTAGTTGAAGCATATGACAGCGTCAAAGTTTGGACGAACAAATGCCACACTCGCATTTCGATTATCGTTCGTACAATCACCTTCACTATTACAAATACCAGCTATGACAAAGCGGTTGTCGATAGCATAGGTAGCTATAACGGTATCCTCAGAAGCATTATATAGTTTGTCGCCGCCAAGGGGTGTGGTGAGATTGTCGCGCCAGACCAGAAACTCTTGATTCGTAGCTGGGCGACTATCAAAGTAAACTCCATAGGCACCGCGAAATTGGGTAGTTGCATCGTTGTCACCCCGCACACTAATAGCTGAAATTTGTGCCTCGCGGATAGTCAACGCAATTTCGTAGGCTTGGTTTTTCAGGAGAACTGCACTATTAAATGAGCCAT
>CAZZPW010000023.1:0-12574 GCA_964655825.1 uncultured Candidatus Saccharibacteria bacterium | reverse complement strand
ACTGATAATGTTCACACTATATGTAACGACCAGTAGCCGAGCACAGCTCGGCTACTGGTCGTTGTAGCGGTTAGTTTTGCGGGAAGGCTGAGGTCTCGAATGGATCGAAGTCAATCGTACCTGAACCACCCAAAACATTGTCTGAAGGGTCGGTATCACCCCACCAGTTATTCTCAGCGTCGACTGTGCCGGTACCTGCCACAAATGGATTACCACCACCGTGCACCAGGCTGGTAAGGTTGTTGAAGTTAACATCGACGTCATCAGCAATCACATTGCGCTCAACCTGAACTGCAACACCAGTATCACCAAGATCTTCAGTAATTTGGTTTCGCGTGATAGTGACTTCAGAGGTGTTTACTGGATTGTTGCCATCCACAGCGACTCCTGCTTCCCAAGCACCGTCAATACTTTCAATCGTATTTTCTGTAACGACAATACCGGTAACGTCATTTACAATCTGTACACCGTAAGCACCACGAGTAGCTGCAGTCACTCCATCGATGAAGTTACCTTGTATCAACACATCAGCAACATCTCCATCTCCATTCTCATCAGCGAAGATCTGAATACCTTTGTTAGCATTTGAGTCTGGTCCAGCCGCAAGGTTGATAATCCAGTTTTCGAGGATATCAATGTTAGAGACATCTACCCCATTGTTGTCTGAGATTTGAATACCGGCAGCTTGATTACCTGTAAATGTGGTGCCGTCGGCATTAAATTGAAGACCGCGAATGGTTGCATCGCTTGTAATCACAAGTGCGAGCTCTTGTACCGTGTCGGCTGATGGTGTCACAACAGCAGCGTTAGGACCACTAGGATCATTTAGACCAACGATGGTCAGTGGTCGATTAAGCGTAAACTCATTATAAGTACCAGTATCTACACAAACCGTACTACCATCAGGAACTCCACCATCTGCAATTGCTGCAGCAATGGTTGGGTGCGTACCTGAGTCACCTACTGTGAAATCACACTGTGAAGGTGCTACGTACTCAAAGTTAGCACCTGCCAAAGCTGCACCAACGGTCGGTCGTGGTGCCTCTTGGCCAATAAACTCTGGCTGCCAATCAGAACACTGGAAGTCGCCGTTGTTGCGAGACTGTACCGCGTAGAACTCGAGGTCACCCTCGACACTGTCGGTCTGCGCGATGTTAGTAGCAGCGGCACCGTTACAGGTGAAGCCTGAATCACGGTCGATAGGCGAACCATCGTCTGGGGCTAGCGCGGCCTCCTCTAAGTCACCAAAACACCAAATCTTACCGATGATAAAGGTATCGCCACCAGGAACCGGTCCATTGTCTTCAAGGATTGAACCGGCTGAGTCGGCCAAAGCGATAGAACCGAGCTGGCCAATGCTGTCGAGGCTGCCGTCGAGGAAGACTGATTCATCAGTTTCGAAGACGTTATCACCATCGTCTACCCAGAAGGCAAAGGTAAGCTCGCTGTCGAGGTCACCATCGGGGGTACCGTCGTCACCGTCAGTGTTGGAGCCAGACTCTTCGTCTTCGGGCTCGGTAATGTCGTTGTCAAGGTCGGCGGTAATGTTGGCCGCGGCGCAGACCCAGGCGTCGTTACTGCCGACGCGAATGTCGATGGTATCTTGGCCGTAATCACCTGGCTTGAGGTCAATGAAGTTAAAGAAACGCTCAACCGTCAAGTCGGTAATCGCCCACGAGGTCAGCTCGGTCTGAACGTATGCACCTTGCGGGTCTTCGATACCTGGAATGTTGTAATCGAAGGCGTAACTCTCGTTACCAATTTGTAAATCAATATCGCCGGCGGTAAACGTATTACCGGTCGATGTCTCTGTGTCGCTAAAGAAGGCTTGGGTTCCGCCGAGCACTAGGGCGCCGACAAACGCAATCATACTCGCGCTCATTAAAATGCGTGTGTAATTCATAGAATAAAAAATAAACTAATCTTGTAAGGTACAGCCAATCGAATACACAAGATGCTCCCCAACACCTAACTCCACTCAGCCTGACGACTGCATCTAACTGAACGTACGCCACTCACAGCTACCTGTCAAAAAAAACGACCGTCTGCGGGCCGACACAATGCAACTCATTCGCAAACAAAATACGTTTACTTTTAGCCATATGTATAGATTGCTCACATACAAACCTGCATAACTTTGGGGATAAACTCTGTATAAGGGGTGTCTAAACGCCTGCACAGAGCCGTACACAATGCAGCCTGGGCGCGAGTCTCAAAGCGCTCTAATTGCAGGCACCCCACAAGCCACGTGCGTCACGTTGGGCGGTCTGTGCAGCTAAAGAAATGTTGCTCGCAAAGCGCATGTTAGGCGGGATTGGTAGCGGGCGCGCGAATCCCCGTTCAACTAATTGCTCATTAACGAAGGTATCATCGACATAGACGTACCGCAGCAAGCGATTATAGGTATCGCGATTCTCGGTATCGCGCACTAGTGTCACTACACCAGACTTGGTGAGCGCGCGATTGGCTGCAGTTGCTTCGGCGGCATAACACTCGGGTGCGGTACCCGCATACGGTTCGGGAGTATCGATACCAATGTATCGCACACGCTCTTCTACCCCACCGACCCGCACGTCGATGGTGTCGCCATCAATCACTCGTACAACAGTCGCTGTACTCGTCGCTGACTGTGCCACCTGCTCGGTAGTTGATGGTGGAAGCAGCAGTTGCAGCAACCAGGTAATTAATAGTTCGATCATAGCGCTAGTATAGCAACGCCACGGCCTTCGGCCGTGGCGTTGCTAGGTTGCTGTGGAGGAAGTAGCAGCGTGTTGTGATTACCGCGCTGCTGCGCTCGCCTCTTCAATGAGGATAATCGGCCCTGATCCGCTCTCCGTAATAACCACGGGCTGGGGCACAAACCCAGTCACGGCATTATCTTGGGTGGCACTGATTAGGGTCACACTAATGACGGCAAAGAAGACGCCGAGGGCTGCCAGAGTTAGATGTTTCATAAACACAAAGACGATTGAGTTACGGTATACCTACATCGTAGCATACTACCAAGTGGGTTAATTCACGATGAGTGTACCGACCATGCCCCGCGCCCGGTGACTCCCTACCGAGCAGTAAAACTCGTACGTACCAGCGGCATCAGCCACAAACGTCACACTGGTCTCTTCTCCAACGTTAATTTTTTCGGTCGCGGCATCAAACTCATCGACCACCCAATCGTGAAAACCGTCAGAGCTGGTGAGGTTAATGGTTACCGTGTCTCCCTCATTAACCTCAATCACATCCATCGAGTACCCGAAGTTGAAGCTGTCGAGCGTAAACTCTTTAACCGTCGCCTCTCCCTTGTCACCTGACTCTAGGTTGTCAGCAGCGGTAGTGTCTGCCGGCATTACTTCGGTAGTCGATGGAGGCACTGCTGCCGATTCGGCCACGACATCCACCTCTTCGACAGAAATATCCGGCGTAGCGTCTTCCGTGGTGGGCGCTGTTGCACGCTCGCTCATAAGCCAGTAGGCAATCGCTGCCAACACTACCACCCCAATCACAATAAGAATATTCTTCATAGCTATACAACGTTACGTGAAATAATGAGTACCCGCATACTACCACGACTTACAAGGGTAAGAGTAGACCGAGTGTTGCCACGCTTACCCAGCAGATAGTCGAAACAGCACCACTCACTATGAGTGCTCGTTTACGAGCTGGGCTGAGACTCGCAAAGGACTGAGTGGTGGCGACGAGCATATGCTTCCCAATAAACAGCGCGTTCAGGCAGAGTACCAATACGAGCGATACTTTAATAAGAAAGGTTGGCTGCGTGAGGAGGTACTCTCGGACAGGCCAGAACATGTACAAGCCCGATAGGGCGCTGACCGCAATTCCTACCCATACCCAGCGGTGCCAGAAGTGTAGGTAGCGAGCAGTAAGCGTCATGCGCCAGCCAAGTAGCCAACAGAGTCCTTGGCTGTCGGCGGCGATAATACCAACAACACTCCAGACAAAGGCAGTAATGTGTGTAAGGAGTACGAACTGATACGGCAGTATGTCGAACATGCTGCTAGTGTAGCATCCACAGCCAGGTAAGAAATATATATACCTCGCGTCTATACTAGTAGGAGCCCAGCTCCGAAGCTGCGTTTTTTATTTACCCAAAATCTACTACCTAATTACCTTAGTATGGTTCAAACGATTACTACCTACTCTGCAAGTAGCTTGCTCGCATTACTCCTTTTCTTTGGCCTCGCCTTTCAAGCGTTTGCCTACGACAATCTCGAGATTGAAATCGAGTTTGATGACGGGAAGACAGAAGTTGATATTGATTATGACGAAGACGCTGATGAAATCGAGCTCGAATTCGTCTACGACACCCAAAATCTTGATGAGGTATACGAACTGATTGCAGCAGAACTTGACCTCGACGTGGAAACTGTCGAGGATGCTGTAGTGAAACTCGACACCACAGACGAAGATGAGGACGAGGATGAAGATGAAGATGAAGACGAAGATGAGTCTGAAGATGAGGACGAAGACGAGTCTGAAGATGAAGACGATGACGACAAGAAGCGGCCAGCGGCTTGCGACAAAGAGGTTCGTGGTAACGCCTACGGCCTTCGCGCGCAGTGTGACGATGACGACCGCACCGTTGCTGAACGAGTTAAAGAACGTCGCGAAGCCCGCTGCGATGCAGCCGAACTTGCGGAAGATTCTGACCGTGAGCGTTGGTTTTGTCGCGATGGTGAGTGGCGCGAGAAGCGCGACGCACGTCTGAACGACATTGTTGACGGTTTTATTGACACAGAAGAACTCAACGACGAGGAAGCAGAGGAAATCCGGAAAGAAATCCGTGAGTTGATTCGAGATCTTATTCGCCTCATCATGGCGGCACGACTCGGTTCGTAAGTCGAATACCCTATGCGTAAAAACCACTCGCGACAGCGAGTGGTTTTTTGTATACTAGCGCCTATGTCTAAGAACGATAACTATCGACCAGCAGTAACGATTGGTGATGGTATCGAAGGCGAAGGTCTGTTCGCCGCTGAGGCTATCTCTAAGGGGCAACTTATCGTGGAGTATACCGGCGAACGCATCTCTGATGCCGAAAGCGAACGGCGTGGTGGCCGCTACCTCTTTGAGGTCAAAAAAGACCTCGTCATTGACGGGAGTCACCCGAGCCACACCGCGCGCTACATCAACCACGCGTGCAAACCTAACGCCGAGGCTGAGCATGAGGTCACCGAAGACCGCGTGTACGTTCGGGCGGCTCGTAAAATTCGTCCGGGTGAGGAGATCACAATCGACTACGGCGAAGAGTATATGAAAGACATCATCGAACCCGATGGTGGGTGTCGCTGTCCGGAATGTCGGGCTACTTAAGGGCTCGGTGGAATACTCGTAGCTGGTGCTGCGGAAGGTGGTGTCGTGGTGGCAGTATCGGCGACTGGTTCGGTGGTTGTCGCATCGGCTGCCAGCGCCTCTGTAGTGGTCGCGAGCGCTTCATCACTATCGGCAACCGCTTCAGTTGCGGTAGCGGCTACATCGGTGCTGGTAGCAGCCGGAGGAGTACTCGTCGCAATCGCCTCTGCGCTTGTGGCACTTGGTGTCGTCGCATCGGGTACTGGAGCTGGCGCACTATCGCTCACGCTCGCCGTCTGCGTGGTGGCGGTCGTTGTTTCGAGGGCCTGAGCCACATTAATTGGCCCACCCTCACCGGTCACACCAATGTACACACCCGAGCCGACACCAATCGTAATGACCGTTGCGGCAATGGCTAGCATCTTTTTATTTACCCGCAGTGACCGTCGCACCGACTGTACACTGGTTGGCGCCTTGCGCCCGGGCTGCTTCACCACCTTCCGCTTCAAGACTTTTTTGACAACTTTTTTGCGCACTTTTTTGACGCCCTTTTTGGTGGTTTTTTTCGCTGTCTTCTTGGTCGCCTTTTTGGTGGTTTTTTTCGCTGTCTTCTTGGTCACCTTTTTGGTGGTTTTCTTGACTGACCTTTTGGCCACCTTCTTACGCACAGTTTTTTTACGCACCTTTTTTACCGCTGGCGCAGGAGTAGTGTTCTCGTGTTCGGGCTGTAGAGCATCGGCCGACATAGTTGCAGCTATTATAGCAGACCCATTACGCTCGAGGCGAATGCAATATACAATGAATGGACTATGGAACAACTAACACTTCTTACCACTGCGAGTATATTTGGTGTCGTGGTGCTCATGCTGGTTACTATTGTCTTTATTATTGCGCAGCTTAAGCGTGACAACAGTGTAATGGACAGTGCCTATGGCCCTATTTATGCCCTGGCCTACTGGGCCACCTGGTGGCTAACCGATGCTCCTACGGGTGTACCACTGCTTATTGGCGGTATTGTCACCGCTTGGGCGCTCCGGCTTGGCGTGCGCATCGGCCGCAAAAACTGGGGCAAACCCGAAGATGCCCGTTACGCAGCCTGGCGTGACGCCTGGACCGAACGGGGTCAACTTTACTTTGTAGTGCGGAGTTACCTCCAAGTAAATCTACTGCAAGGCATAATTATCTTTGTAGTGGCAGCACCGCTGTGGCTCGCCCTTGCCCTCAAGACCATCCCCCTCTCGACGCTACTCGTGGTGGGTGTCTTCGTATCCCTCGGCGGCCTCCTCTACGAAGCTGTGGCCGACTGGCAACTCGACCGTTTTATTGCTCGTAAAAAAGCGGGTACTGAGTCGGCCATGCTCATGACGCGCGGTTTGTTTCGCTATAGCCGTCGCCCCAACTATTTTGGCGAGTCGCTGGTGTGGTGGGGTCTCGCACTGATTGTACTGAGTACCGGGCTCAGTAGTTGGTTTGTCCTGGCGAGTCCGCTACTGATAACCTATATCCTCACGCGCGTCACCGGACCAATGCTGGAAAATATCTTTTTAGAAAAGTACCCCGAGGCGTATCGCACCTACATGCGCACCACTAACTACCTTATTCCCGGACCCCCGAAAACGTAACGGTAATACCCGCCATAAAAGACCGGCTGCGAAGCTGCCGGTCTTTTATGGCGTCCGCGTGACTGCCTGCCAATACTTAAAGAAGCTCGGGTAGTACCCCGACACACTGGGAAACAGCTTCGCCCGTGGTGTACCCGTACCTGGCCAGGTAACGGTGGTTGGATGTTCTTCGTACTGCAGCGTTGCCGCATCCTGAAGCGCCAACCCGTCTATGGTGCCAATGTGCACCTTAAGATTTGGGAGTACAGCACTCCCTTGCCGAACGATAAAGTCCATCACCACCTCACTCACCGGCAGGCGGGTAAACCACTCGGTATCAATCACCAAAATACGTTCGGCATTCGTACCGTCGGCAAAGTGTGGGTTGAGTGTCCAGGGTGTATGCAGTACGACGTGCGCGTCTGGTTCGATGGCAACCGGCTCGACCACTGGATACGTCGTTTGAAGAGGGTATGGCTCGTGCGCCACCAGCACATCCGGCACCGGCATAGAAAGGGTCGCGTCACGCTCGACATCCAGCCAGGTAGCGGTTTGCGTGCTCGTACTACAGGCATTGATGAGTGCTTGGTTTACCGTGTACTGCTTATTCACCGATGTACCCGCTACCCACTGCCACGAGCAGAAGTTACTCGCTGGGTCACCGTCGATCAAATGGTAATACAGCCAGCGACCCATCTCGTACCAGTGTGCGCCCGCGATATTGCAGGCCACACTCGCCAACCACATGCGGGTATGGTTATGCAGGTAGCCAGTCGCTTCGAGTTCAGCGACCGCATCATCGAGCACCGTAATACCGGTCGTACCGGTAACCACCGCGGTCACGAGCTCGTGATGTACCCACTCCTCACGTGAAAAACGTAAGTCGGAAAAAATAGCGTCGCCCTTCGCCGCCCACACATTTTGAAAGTACTCCCGCCAGGCCAATTCTTGCACCAGCTTTGCGCAGTCGGCTGGTGCGTGGCGCTCGTAGAGTCGGTCGCGTATGGTCGGCAAGCTCAGTACACCGCGTGTAATATACGGCGAGAGCTGAGTGACTGCCCCATCAAGGTGGTTGCGGGTGCGGGCATAGGCAACCGGGTCAATGCCATCAACCAGCTCGAGCAATTCTTCGTACGTCCGGGCAGGAAAAGGTTCGTACATGTCGGATTAATTAGATGCCGTCCGCCTCCGTGTCAGGATACCAGTCGAGTTGGACGACGCGTACACTATTGTTTTGCATCGCAACGAGTTCGGCAAAACGCGGTACATCGGCAAACCCATCGGGTTGGCGGAAGTGGTACGGTACCACCGTACGGGGGCCAAAGGTAGCTACACCCTCGGCTGCTTCGGCAATGCCCATGGTGTATGGGAGGTTCATGGGCACAAACGCCAAATCAATATCGGTCTGCGACTGAAACTCCGGCGTATTGGCGGTGTCGCCCGCTAAGTACACCCGATAACTCCCGTCGTCGATGACGTACCCATTACCCCGCCCCTTCGTGTGTCGCACTTCAACCTCACCATCCTCACGGTTGTACATTGGCACGGCCGTTATTTCAAACTTACCGATGCTCGTGGTAGCAGTGTTCGGAAGTGTCTCGGTTTGCGCCTCTAAATTGGTGGGTAACTCAGCGACAACCGCCTCTGGTGCTACCATAATCGTTTCGGGTGTAATAACTGCATTAATCGTGTCGACGTCGAGGTGGTCCGGGTCGGTGTCGGAGAGCAAAATCACGTTCGGTGCCGGCTGCTCAGCAAACGCCTCGGCGCCTCCCATCGGGTCGACATACATTACGACCCCACCCCAGTCGAGCACCATGGTTGCGTGGCGAATCGGGCTCACCGTCAGAGGACCAAATGGTACCGTCGGCAGTGATTGCTGCTGTACAGCAGGCAACTCGGGCGTCGCCTCAGCCGCGGCGGTAGTGGCGTCGGCTTGCTCTGCAGAAGTTTCACTTGAGAGCCAAGCGCCAATTTGGGTTAAAACGAATAATCCAATCAGGAGCGCCGCAATCACGGCGACGCTCATAACAATCGTATTTCCACTCTCTCGGTACATGTACATTTCAGTTTAGTATCAGTTCACGTATAACGCTTTCAGTACTGTGCTACGCGTGCGTTGCGCAGGCCTTTCACTCTACCACACAAGAAACGGCGGCCGCGTATGCGGCCGCCGAGTATCACAAGTAACGAAAATCGAGCAGTTGCACCTGCAAGAATTTCTGCCGCAAGACAGACCAACCCGCTGGCACAACCTGTAATAATCCAGTTCGAACAAATAACAACGATTCATCACATACACCGGCGGCAAATCGTGTGGTTCCAGTAAAGTAACAGGTATCTAAATTAAGTGGTCGCATAAGCACTGGTGCATAATCAGAAAGCGTTTGCTGATTAGGTACTTTGGGACGCAGTACACAGTACACATCGCTGCTGTGCTGCATCATATCTTCGCGCATTGTTATCTGAAAGATGTCGTCTCTAGTTATGGCGCGATCTTTTTGTAAACGCAAACAGTGAACGTTGACTTCATTTATTTCACTCACGTCGATACCCTCTTTTTATCTGTCGCTCAAATTACCAAATTGTTTGATGTTTGCAACTCACTTCCCTGCCCGACACCGCTCGCTGCAGTATGTTACCTCCGCCCACTGCCCGCGCGCTTTCCAGCTCTTGCGGTTAGTAAACGGCCGACCACAGCGCTCGCAGATTTTAGATTCCTTACCGCTCATACCTTTTTTGTACGTAAGCCCAACCAATTTGACTCGGCCACAATTCGTTCTCGAGCCGACAGCCGAAATTGCCACAACCCAAACAGAAGTATGGCGATTGTCGAGATGAGCTTAAAGTTCGCCCACGTAGCCGTATCAAAATTGAGTCGCACCACCTCATTAAGTGCTGCTGTAACGAGAAACAGCATACCCCAGCGCCAGGTAAGGGTGCGCCAGGCGCTATCGGGGAGCGCGAAGATACGGCCAAAGAAGTACTCTAATACGGTCGTCCGCAGCAAGAGGCTCCCGAGTAACATCAATGCAAACCCACCGTCGAGCACTGTGTCAGACACCATAAAATACCGCGGGTCGTCTAAGACCACACTCGGTACCGCAAATAGCAAAAGAAAAAGGGTGCTAAAAACAGCAAACCGCGGCACGTCACTCCCCCACCACCACGCCAGCGCCACCAGTAGTACCGTACTCACCACCATTACAACGACCGCAGTGGCAAACGGTTGGTAGAGCTGCACCACAAAAAAGAGTACGACAGGGAGTAACTCTTCAATACCAGCCAGCAACCAAGTCATGTGCTCACTATACACTACCGAAAGTGCACGAACAGGCGACCATGATTGTTGCTGTCGACCTCAACCCGTTTGTATTGCGCTTTAACGTGCTTTTGGTCGAGCCACTTCTTCACCCGCTTCATCAACTGCCCACTTCCCTTACCAGGAATAATCTCAGCGGTTTTTACCCGCTTGGCGGTAGCCTCGGCAAACAGTTCGGTGAGCGCTTCATCGATTGCCGCCCCCTGCTTAGCAATCGGGTGCAAATCGAGGTGGAGGGTTGATTTAGCCATACGTCTTAGCTACTAAAAAAATCGTGTTGCGTTTCCTCTAAGTAGGCCAGCTCAGCAGGCGTGCTCTCTCGACCAAGCTGCTCGTTACGGTGCGGGTACCGCCCAAACTGTTCGATAATATCACGATGAACGTGCTCGTACCGGAGTGCCTCATCGTCGCCCAACGCAGTAAATAATCGCACTGCCTCCTCATGAACTAACCGCGACTCACTGTGCATGTACGGCAGGTAGACAAACAGACGCTCCTCAACCGTAAGCGTCTGGTCGCTCCCGGCTGCCACGAGTACTTGCGCCAGCGCCAAGGCCTGGGCGTCGCTGGCGAACGCAGGGGCCGTACCCCGGTGCAGGTTACGCGAAAACTGATCGAGCACAATAATCTCCGCCAGTGCGCCGCGAGCGGTAGTACGCCACGACCATAGCTCATTATGAGTAGCGGCGGCGTGCAGCTCGCTAAAGCGCTCAGCAATCTGTGTATCAACCGTTTCCCCACCACCAAAGCGCTCCTCATTTGTGAGTTCGGAAAACCAGTATGTCAGCACGGTCTCTGGTTGCCATTCGTGTTTTGATTCGTTAGCCATACTAGTGTGTGCGGTTTATCATAATCTGACGAATCCCATGGAGGACTACCGCCATAACTCCAATTGCAACGACGTACCCAATCAGGTAGGTCACAAAATCGTACGGCAGCCGGCCGGCTAACCCGAGCAGTGTGGCACCCCACCACGAGGTAAAGGAGATACTCGCCCCGAGCCACAACGGCACCCACCGTCGCTGAATAGCAATGGCATTCAAAAAGATAGCGGCAAACATCACCTCTTTAATCCATAGTTTTTCACTGGTGAGAATCCAGGTGTTGCCAGCCTGCAGGTGATACCAAAACATCGCTACGACCGAGATTAGCAAAATTACCATACCAACCCGAATCATCGTGTAGTTGGCGTGCATCAAACCCCGCTCATCAGGCGACACCCGTCCGTCTTTGAGCGCTCGGTTAATTTGCAGTTCGGCAATCGTCGCCCCACCCGCACCTAAAATGGTGCCAATCACGTGCCCGGCGACAATAATCGTATAGATATCCATATCTTCTATCCTACCGCACTATCATCTCCCCTAGCCTCGTCGTGTGTTTATTTTCTGCGGTACAATACTAAGGTATGAAACGAAACCTAACGGTGCTCATAATCGCCACGATGTTTGGTGCGGCAGTTATTGCACTCATGTTGGCACTCGAACCCGGCCAACCAAGCGATCTACCAGCGACCGGTACCACCACCGCACCTACCGCGAGCGACACTGACCGCCTACCCGCACCGCCCGAAACCGTCGATAACCCTAACGCTGCCATTCGGCCGCTGCCTCACTCACTCCGCGACCCCAATGCCGATATGGTGGCGTGTACCGAAGAAGCAAAAATATGTCCTAATGGGACGGCCGTTGGCCGCACGGGACCTGATTGCACGTTTGCCCCCTGCCCAAGCGACCCCGACCTCATGGAGCCCGACCTACAAAGTATCTAGTACGACAACTGGTCTAGGGGAGTCCTAGACCAGTTGTAATGTAGAAACCCCGCGCCATTTTTTGGCGCGGGGCTCATCTTAATACGTTGGGCAAGGCTCGGTATAGAATGAATGCATCTCAGAAACATCCCGATACCGAGGCTGTCCAAATGCCTCGAGATGCCAGCGGTCTTGCAGATTAACCGCCTCAATCTCATATGGAATGGCCGAACACGCGTCTAGATCATTGAAACGTAATCCGGCAACTGATTGTGCAACGTGCACCAACTCATGGAAAAGCGTACTGATGTCTATTCGATCTGCAAAATCGAACTCCTCCGACAGCACCACCATCCCCGGCTGACCGGCATACGTTTGACTGTACGTTGCCAGCGCACCATCAAATGTGGAGAGCCTATCAATGAGCGACTGGTCAACAAAGATAATGCGCGGTAGGTGCGTAGGCGTCATATCATAGTCGGTCTGCGCATCAATCCACCAAATCATCGCCTCCGCGATATGACGCGCAGCCTCCTGCCTGGCATCGTCTGCGAGTGCATCGAGTGCGGCTTGCGTACACCAGGCACACCGCACCTC
>CAZZPW010000022.1:0-14296 GCA_964655825.1 uncultured Candidatus Saccharibacteria bacterium | reverse complement strand
TTAGCGATTAGCTGCCTTCATTATACTATCGATATCCATCCCGTAGTGCGTTATCAACTCTTCCGGGGTACCCGACTGTCCATACTGGTCGTGGACACCAACCCGAATAACCTGGGTCGGATTTGTCTCGGCGACGTACTCTGCCACCGCGCTACCAAAGCCACCGGCTACCTGGTGCTCCTCCACCGTCACGATGCGCTCGCACTGAGCCGCAATCGTATCGAGCGCTTCGGTATCGAGCGGCTTAACGGTACCGAAGTGATACACGTCGACTGCCAACCCCTGCGCTACCAGTTGCTCGGCTGCCTTAAGAGTGTTGTAGAGGAGCGTACCGGTACTTAAAAGCGCAGTCGTTGCATCCTCGCCACTAAATACCTTACAGGCTTTTCCGTACGCAAAACTAGCTTCAGCGGTAGTTACCACGGGCGTCTTCTCGCGGCCAATCCGGATGTACACCGGGCCTTCATGCTGCGCAGCAAAGCGCACCATTCGATTCGCCTCGTGCTTATCGGCAGGTGCCAACACGACCATCCCCGGCAAAACCCGCATGAGAGCAATATCTTCTATCGCTTGGTGGGTCGCGCCGTCTGGCCCTACCGACACACCTGCGTGTGCACCAATAATTTTGACATTGGCTTCGTTGTAGCCAATCGTTGTCCGAATTTGTTCCCAACTGCGGCCGGGCGAAAACATCGCGTAACTAGCAATAAACGGGACTTTCCCCAGCGCCGCCATACCCGAGGCAACCGACGCCATATTTTGCTCGGCCACCCCCACCTGTATAAACCGCTCCGGAAACTGCTCGGCAAACCAGTGGGTGCGGGTCGATCCGGTTAGATCAGCACAGAGGGCGACCACCCGGTCGTCGTCTTCGGCTGCCGCTACCAAACCCTGACCATACCCATCGCGGGTATGTGCCATTTCTGGTTCAGTGCTTAGAAGATCGGGCGTAATAGAATCGTGTAACATACAAAAAGGTAATCTCAATTACGGTCGCTCGCTTCGATGGTACCGCCGAGCGTACGAAGTTTTTCAAGCGCGACGGCGGCTTGCTCACTACGCGGCACGCGGTCTTCGGGCCCCTTACCCGGTGGGTTACCGTGCCAGCGAAAATCACGTTCAAATACATCGACCCCTTTGGCTGCAATCGTGTGCGCAATAATAACCGACGGCTGCGCGTAAATAGACTGCGCTTTGCCAATGGCGTCGTTAACCTGTCGAATATTGTGGCCATCGACCTCCTGTACGTGCCAGCCAAACGCCTCCCACTTGGCACGTAGGTTTTCTAACGGCATTACATCTTTGGTGAAGCCGTCGATTTGAATACCGTTACGGTCGACGATGGTCACCAGGTTATGCAATTGCTGCTTACCAGCCAGCATAGCGGCTTCCCAAATCTGCCCTTCGTTGAGCTCGCCGTCGCCAGTCACGCAGTACACCATTTGTGAGGTGTAGGGGTTATTCATACGCGCCGCCAGAGCCATACCAACTGCCTGTGAGAGGCCCGAACCAAGTGGCCCCGAGCTCGTCTCTACACCCGGCAACGCCGTGCGGTGCGGGTGGCCTTGTAAGCGACTACCGAATTGACGGAGGGTGAGCAACTCCTCTTTAGGCAAGTACCCGGCGTGAGCTAACGTCGCGTAGAGGACCGGGCAAATGTGCCCAGCTGAGAGTACCAGGCGGTCGCGCTCAGACCAGTCGGGATTTTTAGGGTCGTGCTGCAGCACATGGAAGTACAACAACGCAAAAATGTCGGCCATATCGAGCGGCCCCGCAGTGTGTCCACTGCCGGCGGCAACAAGCATTTCAATAATATCTTGCCGAATTTCGTTGGCGGTTGTTTGCAGACGCGTAACGTCGGTGTCGCGTAAGAGTCGCATTACCACCAGTATACCAAGGGTGCTCTGCGCCCGTTTGGTATACCTGTTTATTACCGGCACACGGGTATGCGCTCACGCAGCGCGTGGTAGGCTGCGCGCGGGTCGGTGGCTCCCACAATCGCCGAGCCCACCACAAAATCGGTTGCACCGGCTGCAAACAGCGCATCAATGGTCGACGCATTCACACTCCCGTCAACCTGTATGGGCAGCGACGCATCGGCCTCGCGCAGTGCGCGGACGCGCGCTACCGCATGGGGCGAGAGCGGCTGTCCTTGCTGTCCGATGGTGCTGATGCCCATCACCTGCACCCCGTCGATATCCGTGCGGTGCGCCAGGTAGGCTGCCGGTTCCACACTATCGCCACCGGCCAACAACAGCGGCACCTGGTAGCGTTGGCGCAGCGCCTTAATCGGGTCGAGGTCGGCAATCGATTCGAGGTGGATGACCAGCTCTTTTGCTCCAGCACGTACCCAGGCCTCGGCCATCTGCAACGGGTCGACCGCCATCAGGTCAACTTGTACATCGTACCGCTCGAGTACCGATTGCACCTCGGTGGGTTCGCCGGTTGGTTGGTAGGGCCAGGTCGCCGGCGCAGCGTAGGTGCCATCGACCATATCGAGTTGTAGCTTGGGCGTAAACGTTAGTTGCTCCGCGGTACGACACAGGCTGTCGACATCACGCGGTAAAATAGCCGGGATAATACAATTAGTACAGTTGGTGTGCATACTTAAATTTTTGTAGGCGGCGCACGTGGCGCTCCTCGTTAGAAAAGTCGGTGCCGAGCCAGCGCTCTACCGCCGCTACGGCATCGGTCTCACTCATAAAGCGTGCTCCCAGCGAGAGCACGTTCGCATCGTTATGCTCGCGCGCGAGGGTCAGAATCGTTTCAGGGCCACCGTAGTAGACGACCGCACGAGCAAACGGGTAGCGGTTTGCGAGCATTGCCTCCCCCTGCCCCGAGCCACCAAAAATAATCGCGCGGGCGGTGCGATCTGCCTCGGCCAGACGGGCCACTGCCGGCGCGACAAAGTCGGGGTAATCATCGGCCGGGTCAAGGTGCATTGCCCCACAATCGGTCACCGAGTGGCCAGCTGCCATAAGCGCCGCCTTAACCGCCTCTTTGTGAGTGTAGCCGGCGTGGTCGGTGCCCAGAAAGATGTCCATACGAGTATAGTTGTGCGTATTAGTCGCCTTCCTTTGCGTTAAAGTGAGCGGCGAGCGCAGCCACGTGCTGCGTAAGGGTGTGGGTGTAGCTGGTTTCGTTATCGTACCAAGCCAGCACCTTCACCAGGGTTTCGTCGACGACCCGCGTCATATTCAGGTCCGCAATCGCCGCGTAACGAGCGCCAATAATGTCCGACGAGACAAGAGGTTCGTCGGTAACAGCAAACAACGACTGCCAGTGTGCTGACTGCGCCGCTCGGCGCAGTACGTCGTTCACCTCAGCGACAGTGGTCGCCTTACTAGCAACAAAGGTAACGTCAACAATCGAACCAACGGGTACCGGTACCCGCATCGCGATACCATCAAATTTACCGGCCAGGTCGGTGTGCGCCTTGGTGGTGGCCACGGCCGCGCCGGTCGAGGTCGGAATAATATTTTGCGCCGCCGCGCGACCCTTCCGAAAGTCTTTACTCGGCCCGTCAATAATTTGCTGGGTCGAGGTGTAGGCATGCACGGTATTTAAGACCGCGCGCTCTATCCCAATATGCTCTTTAAGAATCGCAATCAGCGGGCTGGTAGCGTTCGTCGTACACGACGCGTTCGAACTCACCTCAGCTGTCTGCAAAACACCCTCGTTCACTCCCATCAAAACGGTATCACCGGTTACGCCAGCGGCAGCGGGGTCGTCCTTGACCGGGGCCGAAATCACTACGCGCTTAGCGCCAGCGGTAAGGTGGGCCTTGGCTTTTTCGTAACTCGCAAAAACACCCGTCGCCTCCACCACCACGTCAATACTGTGCTCACTCCACGGCAAGTGTGCCGGATCGCGTTCCTGGCTAAAGCTAATGGTACGTCCGTTAACGGTAAGCTGGTTCTCGCCTACCGCCACGTCAAGACCACTTTGGCCGTACGCGGTATCGTACCGTAAAAGGTAGGCCAGGTTTTCTATATCACCCAAGTCGTTAATAGCGACGATTTCAAAGTCGGGGTGGTCAACAGCCATTTTAAAGAAGGTGCGCCCAATGCGCCCAAATCCATTTATTGCAACGCGAGTCATAGGTGTGTACGAGGTAAGTTAAAGAACGATAATCGAAAACGAGGTACGGGCTACGTACGTACCTCTACTATACGGTATTACGCGAGCGCGGGCCGATAATTATCCTCAGTGCGAGCAGCAGTACGAGTAGCAAGAGCGCAATGCGCCACCACCACACGGGAGTATCTGGCTGCACCACACCCGGAGTTGCGCTTAGCGTAAGCACGCCTTGCACAAGCCCGGTTTCTTCGGTGGAGAAATTAAGCCAGCGCACTTCTAACGCATAGGTCCCCTGCACCGGCAACTGGCCAATCTGCGCCTGGTAGGCTTCACCGTCTGCCGAGCGACGAAGCAAAAATGAAAACTGGCCAGCTGCCGGATCTGGGTGCGACAGCTCAGCGACAATAGTGGTAAGCGCGGGCGGAACAACCCGAGCCGGAATCCGTACGGTAAACGGTGCGTTAGGGTACAGGCTAATCGCGGTTGTCGTACTCAGGAGTGTGACCCGGTCGAGCTGATCGACAAATACCGGCCAGGTTACCGGGGCACTCGTGGTGGCCCGAAAGCGCTCGGGAATGAGTGGTGTCTCGGGGTTAGCTGGAGTCGCCGTTGCATCAGTACGAGACTCCGTTATGGGGCCTGGCCCATACACCACTACAACGGCGCCCGACGACACATTGCCGGCCGCATCAATACTAAAAACGGTGTAATACGCTGGCCATTGCAGCACCCCATCGGTAAAGCTTGTTCCAGCACCCTCGTAGACCACCCACCCATCGACCGTATCGAGGGGAAACCAACGGGTACTCCGGACCACCCGCACCCGATCAAAATCGGCATCGGCCGGATTTTGCCACGACAACGCGACACCAGCAGTCTCTGGTACGGCCGTTAGTGCCGACACGTTGGCCGGTGGCGTACGGTCGGGGACCGCGCGAGTTGTCACCGTCAATCGCTCTTGGTCGGCCACAAAACGCGGGTTAAGTGAGACGGAAATATCGAGTTCGTACACCGTCTCAGGCTGTAATCCATCAATAAAAAATTGGTGCTCGCGCAGCCCCACATTACCCTGCGCAACGCCTTGTATCTCCCCGCCAGCCAACCACTGCACCTGGGCTTGGGCAAAGCGGTCGGTCCGAAACGACAGCGTAATACTGTTTTCCGTCACTGTGGTCTGCAGGTCAGAAATATCCGCTCCCCGCGTCAGTTGCGCACCAAACTCACGTATTACCGGTTCTACCGGAGTCTGTGTAGTCGCCACCACCGGCGAACTACTGGCACTAATATTACCGGCCGCATCAAATGCCGTTAGGTAGTACGTGTAACTGGTCGAACTGGCGAGCCCACTATCGGTATAGGTAATCAATGTTGTGGTTGCAATCTGCACGTCGTCGCGCCAGACCTGGTAGCCACTAACCCCAACATTGTCGGTACTCGCGTCCCAGTTCAGTTCTATAGTAAAGCCTGCTAGTGGCGTAGCAGTGACATTGTTTGGTACCGTGGGTGGGAATGTATCGGGCCCATCAATTGACTGTGTGACAATGCGGTCGGTCGACTCGAGCGCGTGCGCTGTAGACGCGCTCGCAACTCCAATAAGCAGTACACATACGATTCGCCATATCATAGTGAAAGTAACGTTACCGTAGTCGTTGCCACGTACGTACCGGGTGGCTGCATCACACTGCCACCAATACCCACCCGGAAGTACAGCGTGGTGGTCGCCCCGTCCGGAGCGTTAGCTCCCGGCTGCGAGACAATCGTGGTCGGGCTCGTACTCAATCCATCCCAACAGGCACTACTCGAGGCACTTCCCGACCCACACACGCTACCGTTGGTGCGATAGCGGTCAACAATATCAGTGCCAAATGGCGAGAAGCCAAAGTGGGCATCACTCGCCCCCGTGCTAAAAGTCAGATCGGCACTACCCCCAATCGGGTAATCGGCGATGGTGTCGCTACTGGTGCTTTGCATGGCTGGTGCTTGGCTCGCAGCGATGGTGAGCTGGTAGCCAGCGTTGCCGTCGGTCGTGGCAGTTACGCTGGTCGAGCCATTACTGGTACCACCCGTCACCCCACCGATAGCGGTATCCATCACGACATCACCAGCGGTGCTCAAGCTCAGCGTAATTTCTGGCTGCTGCTGAAAACCTGCCTGCAGAAGAAAGCTATTGCTCGTGCTACGGCCCGTTGCCACTTCCCCCGCCGTCGACTCGAGCGAGAAACTAGCTGAGTCACCCAAACCACCACCAACATTGACGCTATCGCGTTCAATCTGGTAGTTACTACTACTCCGCAGCTGCCCCCACGCCGTCGTCGCAACGGTCAGTACTAAGAGCACGCATAGGCTCGCGAGTAGCGAAGAGATAGTCTGCATAAGTAGGTACTGAAATCAGCTACCGCTTACGTACCAAGGTAAAACGCTTAGATACGAAGCGGAAGAACATAAACAGGGTGAAGAACACCACTGCCACCACAGCCAAGATGACCCAATCAACCACCCAAAAAGAGACTGTCCGAGTATCGATGATTGGGTCTCCGGTAGCGTCTGCAAAACCACGGTAGACATTTGCCGTTGCCGTGTAGCGACCAAGGAGCGACTCCCGCGCCCATTCGACCTCTCGCAAACGTAGCGACTGGGGCAACGAGAACCACGGCAAGACCTCAAGGTACCCAACCTCTTGGTCGAACATGTTGGTGATACGAATCTCACCGGCTGGGTTGGTGTGGACCGTACCGGTGTTTTCGTAGAGTAAGCCAAACGTGATTGGGCCACTCGTGTAAAACTGCATATCAGGTACGGTCGTAAAATCTATCAGGCTACCAGCCCGATCAAGCTCGCCTGGCGTGGTCACAAAAAACAAAACGGCAATCCGACTCACCACCGCGGCGGCAGGCCGGTTACCGGTCGCACCACCACTCGACTCGGTCTGCACCAAGAGACTCCCGTACCGGCCGCCCGGCTCAGCGTTCGCCGGAATGGCAACTGTTATGGGTACCGTCACCCGCTGCCCCGGCGCAATCGTAAAACGATCGGCCCGAACTTGGAGGTAGTCGCGCAGGGTGTATGGTCCCTCATCCTCGCCCAACAGCACGGTTGGTTGCTCGGGGTTATCGGTACCCGTCATATCCTCGGTAGTGAGCGTAAATACCTTCTCCACTCCCGAGCGGTTAGTAATGAGAATTTCTACGGTCTGGGCCGAACCCGGCGCCAACGACAAGTCGAACTTGCCCGGGCCCACCACAAAGTCACCAAAGTTTTGGTCGCCATCGAGCTGCGTCACCCGATAGATATCTGCTGCCGCCGGAACACCTGGTGGTGGTGCCACCACCTCAGTCGTGGTTGCGACCGGCTTAGTGTCTGGGTTTGGTGGCGTGGTTTCTTGCGCGTGCACCGGCATGCCACAGAGCGCCAGCGCCACACAAAAAGCAGCCAGGGCTGCTTTTTGTTGCAATAGAGTTGTGTAAGGGAGAGTAATCACGTCGGATGAGCTACGATCAGTAATACGTATGAGTACCCGTATTATTCCTAATTCTCAGCGACTGTCAACGTGGCGGTAGCGACGTATCCGCCAACCGGTACGGCTGGTGATGGGTTTGATGGTACGTGCACCCGAAAGAGCACGCTACTCTCATCGCCCAATCCAGTCGTCGCATCACTGCGGTTTAAGATGGTCAGCGCGGTTGTACTGGGGGCCGACCAGCAGCCTTGTGAAGAGTCTGGGTAGGTGTTCGAACCACCGCCACCGCCACATGTGCCTGCTCCATCATCTTGGAAGGCGCCATCAACGACACTCGGTGTCGCTCCTACCACACCAAAGCCAAACTGGGCAGAGCCGCCAGATGTCTCTTCACCGAAGCTCCAATCCGGCTCAGCGGCGTCTTGGATGTAGTCGGGGATGGTATCTGAGCTCGAAGTGCTCTGCATCGCTGGGTCATCCGAGAAACTCAATGTTACGTTGTAGCCTGAGCTGCTGTTCGATTGCACGGTAAACGTGCTCGTTCCATTACTGGTACCCCCGGAGATGGACGCAATGGCGTTATCCATCGTCACATCGGTTGGGTCGACGCTAAACGACGTCTCACCGGTGATCATCTGGGTGATGGTAATGTCAACCGACTCACCCTGCGCCTTGAGCGCGAGTGGCTCAACCATCGCAAAGCCCATAAACATGAGTGCGACGGCCGCCACCCCACTCACCACCAAAGCGGCTAAGTGACGGACGGAGTGTATAAATTGTTTTGTACTCATATACGTAATTACATAGGATTACTGATACCTATATATCTACCATTATAGCCACTCTTGGCTGGATTTTTGGCTCAATATAAGCTTGTTTGGGGATAGTCGTAATCCACTTCAGTCACACCCTAGCCGCAGCAACGCTCTTTTCTGTATCACCCTCCGGCCGCAACCACCTACAACTACGGGGTAATCCTGCGGGTTTCCCAGCTCTTGGGTATAGACTCCCCATAGCAGCTCTGTGGCTGTCACGATTCGTTTCTACCGTAAAAACGCAGACATCCGCTTGCAAAGTGGCGTATGTCATAACTCACCCCTTGACCAAGTGCTGTGGTGACTAAACGGTAGCCCGGTCGGTCTTAGATACGGCCACCGCCGCCGCCCCCGCCCTGGCTGCCGCCACTGGCTTGGTGGTAGACCTTAACCTGGATGGCGTCGACCCGGATTTCGTTGCTGCTCGGGTTACCGGTTAAGCGCAGGCGGAAGTTGGCGTCGGAGAACTCGCTCGCGCTCCAGCTGCGACCCCAGGTGTCGCTCGGGCCACCAAGCACCACGACGGAGTCGGTCGTAGTGAGCGTACCGCTGGTCTTGCCGGTGCTGGTGTAGTTGCTACCACCATTCCACGAGAGCTCGACGCCAATATCACCCGCCGCGGTCGTTCCCGAGATTTCGAGCTTCACTTCGATACCGCCAATCGTGTCGGTACCGGGTACGCCGTTAGCAAAGGTCGAGAAGTCGTTGGTATCGCTGCCACTGGTGGTGGCGTAGGTGCCGTCGACTTGGTCGTAGGCATTGGCGGCACTGTTCCAGCTGCCACTGTTAGCGGTCGGCCAGTTAAAGTCGTTCTCGTTGCCAATCAGGCCGCCGCCGGTATTGGTGTCAACCGCGCCACCACCGCCACCAGCCCCTTCAGAACCGCCACCAACGTCACCATCACCGGGTGGCGCGGCGCCAAAGACAGCGGCGCTGGCACCGCCGCCACTACGGTTGTTGCGGTTGTGCTGGACGTGCTCGACGTCGCCAAAAATGAGGTGGCCCCCGTCACTATCGCTCGCAATAATGCCGTCGGTCGGGAGGTCGAAGGTCACCATCGCGCCATTATCGGGCGCATCCCAGTCGGCCACGACCAGGTAGTTACTGCCGGTGGTGTTGGTGAAGGTATCGCTAAAGACAATCGTACCCTGCTGGTTGTTGCTGCGAATGCCCTCAATCCCGAGCGCGAAGACGCCGTCGCCTGCGACCACCGTGTCGCCCGCATCATACTCAGCGTCGTTATCGTCATCGCGCAGGAGGCGAATGTTGGTGAAGTCGCTCGGATTGATGTCTTGCGCGCCAGAGACGGCAATCGTGACCTCCGTCACCGTCGCGTTACCACTCTCCGGCGTAAGCTTAAAGGCAAACAGCTCGCCGTTGGTGACATTACGGAAGTCGAAGGCGTTGTCGGCCTGCCCGGCATCGTGGTCGGCAAGCGTGCTGCTGCCGTTGCCACTGGCGAGGAAGTAGAAATCGGTGGTGGTGGCTTGGTTAGTGTATTCAGCTTTTTGCCAAGAATCAGAACGACGAACATTGGTGATTCGTACCTCATCAATATAACCTTGAAAATCACGATCACCCGGACTACCGAACATATCGCCAATGGTAAGTGCAAGATTAGAGTCAGTAACAGAACCATTTTGAGTTTGATTATCAATGGTTTTTTCAAGATTTAATTGCACATCAATATACTCACTGGCAGCATCATCGTAATTACACGTCATGTAGTGCCACATGTTAGCAGCTGCGGTATTGCTGCTATCAATATTGCTTTGGGTACCAAAGTCAACACGACAACGGGCATAATCTCCACCCGCATACCCAAGCATATAGTCATCACTCGTACCACCATCCCATTTGGAGACAATGCGACCAACAGCAGGAGCAGGACCTTCAGTTGGGTACGCCCAGGCTGATACCGTGAGAGCGGAAAGTGCTTCAATTTCACTAGAAGTGGCAAGGATAAGCATGTCACCATCTGAATTAAAATCAATCGATTGACCAAGTCGCCCAGTCACAGAATCTGCTGTTACGATTGTTCCACTTGCAGTACCGTTGTGATTAAATTGCGTAGAATCAAGATACCCATCAGCCCCCACTACGCCTGGATCCTCGTTCATGTGGTGCACTAACACGAAGCCATTGCTCCACACATTCTGCGCGCCATACGTCTGGTCGACGTTGTAGTCTTGGTCGACGCCGTTGTAGTAGATGCGGAAACTGGTGTCGATGACTTCACTGAGGTAATCGGCCTTAAAGTGCAGCTCGCCGGTCTCGGCGGTGGTTGAGGCACTAACCACTTCGCGCGCCAATTCAACCGGTGTGCCGTCGTCGGTGGTAACGCGGATGTCCCCGCCGCCAGCGACAATCGTACTCCAGAAGGTTGGTGAGAGGTCGGCCAGGTCGACGTAGATGGGGAAATCAGTCAGTGGCTCATCGATATTTTCGTGCTTGATGGTGATGACGTCGAACAGCGTCCAGTCGGTATCGTTCCACGGATTACCGCCTTCACAGACGCCACCGAACGTCCAGTTGACGTTACGGCCACTATCGGTCGACTCACAAGCCTCAATGCCACTGCTGGTATCGGTCGCGTCACTGTCGGCCACGTCAACAAAGTCGACGTTAATCTGGCTACCTGGTACGTCGAGATACCACGGGGTACCGCTGGCAGAAGAACGAAGGACAATATCGTCGGTGCTCGTACCGCTCCAGTCGATGTTTTGGAAAGTGTAGGTACTGCTGGCATTGAACGTGGTGGTGCCCACACCAGATTCTATCGTCATCGTGCCGGTGGTGCTGGCTGGCCCAGTGAAGGTGGTGTTGCCGCCGGTGAGCGCCAGGTTTGCAAACGCGTTGCTGTCGGTGGTGGTGGCAATCTCAGAAGCTAGGTCAAAGGCCAAGATACGATCTGGTGCATCGTCGTCTACCACGTAAAGCTGGTCTCCGCCGGGAGTCAGATACAGCCCGCGCGGTGTACCTGTGATAGTAGAAATATCGTAGGTTTCAAATTGCGATGCGGTTGAAAGGTCCCACTGGGTGGTGAGGCGATACTCATAGAGGTCGTCACTATTAATGCCTGAGAGGAACATTTGCGTACCATTTGGCGCAAAGAACACACCGTCCGGGTCACTGTTGACCCCATTGACGTCAAGGCTGTAGACGAAGTCGGCGGTTGAGATATCGTGCGGAGTACTCAAGGTAAACTGATTCACCTCATCGTCTGTCCCTTCAGCGCCAACCAAGTACATATTGCGACCGTCACGGGAGAAGAATATATCCTCTGGCTGCGTATTTTGGCTCACGGTACTGGTTGATTGTAGTAAGGTCACACTGTCCAGACTCCACGGTGAGCCCAAGGTATACTCAGCTAGACTGTCGTCATTCAAAACAATGTAGAGACTTGTACCATCAAAGGAAAGTGCGACAGATTCAATATCTTGACCAGGATTATAACTCTGGACACTGTCTGCGGTAGTAACGTCCCACGGGGTCGCTAACGTATACTCGTGCACTCCGCGCGTACCACCCGAGCGAATAGCTACAAACATTTTCACTCCATCAGTCGAGAACCAGACGTCTTCTGGGGTAGTACCTTGGCTGGCTACACTGGTGGCGTGGAGGTACTCAAGGTTAGCGATGCTATACGTCCCCTGCCCAC
Source organism: uncultured Candidatus Saccharibacteria bacterium (assembly GCA_964655825.1). Classification (GTDB taxonomy): domain Bacteria; phylum Patescibacteriota; class Minisyncoccia; order Phycocordibacterales; family UBA918; genus OLB19. The sequence continues at coordinate 2,283 of CAZZPW010000022.1, read as the reverse complement.
TCACGCTCGTCGTACCAGAGTTCGCGTCGAAGGTGCCGGCACTGGCGTCGAAGTCGCCAGTGACGGTAAGGTCGCCGCTTGGTGCGGTGTATGAGCCACCACTCCCGACCGTGAGGTCGGTGAAGGTCGCGCTGGTTGAGCCAGTGGTGTAGGTACCGGCGACGTTCACAAAGCCGTGGTTGCCCTCGCCCCCGATGGTGTTGCTCGCACCCGCGAGGTTAACCTGCCCGGCGTACGGGCCACTGAGGGAGCCGTCGTTGTACAAATCACCCTCGATGGTGAGGTTATACCCCGGTGAGACGGTGGCCGTGTCACCGACGGTGAAGTTATTGAGGGTGGTCGAGCCGGTGAAGTATTGGATGCCGTCGAGGGTGAGTTGGATAATATCGTCAGTCTCATTTCCTGCTATAAATGCGTGAGATCCGTCTGCACTAACCCACACACCTTCGACATCATTATCTACCTCTTCGATTATAAGTTGTGCATCAAAACTAGCTGTGGTGATGTCCCACGGGGTAGACAAGCTATAGCGTCTCAGCTCGTCTTGAAAAGAAACAGTTTCAATCTGTACAATCATTATCGCACCATCAGGGCTAAAGGTGATACCAAATGGATTAATATTGGTACCGAGAGCAAAGTTATTGACGTAATTAGCAGTCGTAATGTCAAACGGTGTAGTCAGGTCGAACTCAAAGACATCGTCGGGGTTGCGGTCGATGGTATAGAGCTTGGTGCCGTCTGGCTTAATAGCGAGGCCGCTTAACAGAGTGCCGCTCCCGGGTGCTACAGTCGTCGAGGAGTTAGTGAAATCTGCAGTAGCGATATCAAACGGTGTACTCAGCGTGTACTGGAATACGTCATAAGTATTTGCGCCGGCCATATACATGTTTGTGCCATCGTGTGATAGGACAACGCCAATTGGAACAGAGTCCTGTGCGCTGGTTGAAGTGGAGTAATCGAACGCGGCAGTACTAACATTAAACGGCACTGTTAGCGTGTACTGGTTAATTTCCTGGCCACCATTATCAGGAACGTACATTTTAGTTCCATTTGGCGAGAAGTGGATATCAGTTAGCGTACCTGCCTGCCCTGAAACATCAAATCGAGCGACCTCACGCGCATCCGCAATGTCAAACGCCGTCGCATCCGCCACCACCTCCCCACCATTGGCGTCGAAGCTGCCGTAGTTGTGGAAGTCGCCGTCGAGCGTGAGGGTACTCGCGGGCGCGGTCACCGTCGCGGTGCTGCCGATGGTGAGGTCGCGCGCTGCGAATGGGCCGGTAAAGGCCACTGCGCCACCTTCGCGCAACGTCACATTATCAAAGCGTTCGTTGGCGGTTGAGGTGCCAATGGTACTGCCAATGGCAAACTGGTGAATCTGTTCTGTAGTATCGTCCTCTACGATATATAAGTAGCGACCGTCGGTTGAAAACTCAATGTCGTTTGTAACACCACCCACAAAGTCAGAAACACCGACCGTACCTACAGTAGAGCGTGTGCTCAAATCCCACGGGGTCGAGAGAGCGTAGTAATGAATCGTTTTAGTATCATCGATAATCTGGAACATTGCGGTTCCGTCTGGACTAAATGCTTGTCCATCATCAGTATTAACACCATCCTCAGCCGCAAAAGCGTCAGTGAAGGTCGCGGTGCTGAGGTCCCATGGGTTCGTCAGATTGAAGACTCGAGTCAGACCGTTGGCACCTGAGTACGAGAGTATGTGTAGTTGTAGACCGTCTGGAGTAAATTCAAGGTCGCTTGAGTTGCCAGATCCTGAAGGGATCGACTGCCAGTAGTCTGCGGTATTTATGTCCCACGGAGTACTCAAGCGGTACTGCTCAATCTGGTCAATACCGCTACCAACCACGTACATATTGCGACCGTCGGTACTAAACTCGGCACCAGTCGGGATAGTCTCGCCATTCCCACCAGTGTTGGTAGCTTGAACAAATGCAGCTGAGGTAACATCCCACGGAATAGTGAGGTTGTACTGGGTCATTGGGCTATTGCTACCCTCACGGTCTAATACGAACATCATTGCGCCGTCTGGTGAGAATTCAACGTCACGTGGACTATCGTACAAGGCTGGTGTGGCAGTTGCACTGAGGTAGGTAAGTTCGAGGCCATTGTAGGTCCCCTGCCCACCAAAAACAGTTTCATTGCCGCGCGGGATGGTGCTCGAGCCAGCGGTGCTGTAGTCGCCAAGGATGGTGAGCGAAGTGGAAGCAGTAAAGTCGGCACCGGCAGCAACGGTAAGGTCGGTGAACGTCAGTGTGCTTTCGG
>CAZZPW010000021.1:13530-16069 GCA_964655825.1 uncultured Candidatus Saccharibacteria bacterium | reverse complement strand
ACGAGAGGACCGGGATGAACTAACCTCTGGTCTACCAGCTGTCACGCCAGTGGCACCGCTGGGTAGCTATGTTGGGAACGGATAACCGCTGAAAGCATCTAAGCGGGAAGCCGCCTTGAAGATTAGGTATCAGTAAGTCTCCTGAGAGATGATCAGGTTGATAGGCACTAGGTGGAAGCGCGGTAACGTGTGGAGCCGAGGTGTACTAATAAGACGTGATTTCCCACAGGGAATGTTGTACATCGCCCCAGCGGCGAAAAAGTGAAAGTATAGCTGCGTTGCGCAGCGGTAAAATGTCGCTCCCTGGCCACTTGGCCCGGTCGCTCCATTTTCCTTGCGCGCCTTGCTCTACATCCATTTTTCGCCGCTGGTGGAAAGTATGATTTTGAGTTTGATGAAAAAGTTTGAATGTCGAAAAAAGAGGATAGTCAGCTGCAACTCGCAGGCTTGAACCGGGCGGGTCAGTAATCATGTAACAGCATGACATAATGAATGCCCCCCCCTTTCTCGACATTTAAAAAATAGGATATGCAGTCAAAACAACTTGAATACAGTGAAGTGGTTTACGGTCCGTTGGTGTACGTGGGATGCACGCATTGCCTAAAGCCTCGGGCGCCCGGCTTTGAAGACGCGGGTTCAAGTCCCGCCGGATCGACCACTTCCGATAGTTAAACGGCCGAACGTACGAGTCGGTCACCCAGGAACCCTCTCCAGCGAGACGCTGTGATGTTCCCGGGAATCTATCGGATCACTTCACTGTATTCAAGACAGTCGTTTGAAAATTTAATGTTGGTGGGTCAGCGCCGAGGGTACACCTGTTCTCATTCCGAACACAGAAGTTAAGCTTGGTCGCGCCGATGGTACTTCCTTTTAGGAGGCAGAGTAGGTCACCGCCAACATTAAGTTTTCAAACCAAAAGCCGAGCTTTCCGCTCGGCTTTTGTGTTGGTGAGTTTGCTTAGGGTCCCGCTTATCGTTCTTCCGAACGCCTACCAGCGGCTGTTCAGGTTGTCACCATTTTCTCACGAAAATGCTAGGCAACCCCTTGCGAAAGCGTCCCACGCTTTCTCACCCGTCCTCATTTTTATCCAGCCCCATTTCGGGCGAGACGCGTGGCGAATAGCGTTATAGCGTGAGCCCGTAACAAGAAACGGGGCTGGGCCGAACACAGAAGTTAAGCTCGCTTTCCTTACAGGAACAGTACACTTTGTCAGTATTTCTGCTCGTAAACTCCAGAAATACTAGTCAAAGTCTTGCGAAGTGATTTAGATCACTTCTCACGCCGATGGTACTTCGCTTTGCGAGGCAGAGTAAGCAAAGCTTGCTTTGACTGCGTTCGTAACTCAAACGTGAGTGAACTCCCGTTTGCTTACTCACTTGTCAAAGTAGGTCATCGCCAACATACAGCACTTATCGGTTTCAGGTGCTTTTTTGTCTACCTTGGTGGTCTGCTGTGGGGCTAAAACAGTCTGGGAGACTGTTTTAGAAGGTTGTCTAGTATTTTGATAATAGGAAAAATACTGACAACCTGAACAGCTTCTGTAAGGAGCACCTGTTCTCTTGATCGGCTGCAGAGTAAGCAAAGCTTGCTTTGACTGCGTTCGTAACTCAAACGTGAGTGAACTCCCGTTTGCTTACTCACTTGTCAAAGTAGGTCACCGCCAACATTAAGTTTTCAAACCAAAAGCCGAGCCAAGTGCTCGGCTTTTGTGTTGGTGATGACGCGGTGGGGCTACAACTCTCTGGGTGAGAAAGCGCGGGGCGCTTTCGCAAGACCTTTTGAGAGACTTGTCTCCAAAAGGTGTACAGCTTTAGTAAAAAGACGGTTGTAGAAGGTTGCCTGTGATTCTGACGAGAGGAAGAATAACGGCAACCTGTACACTCTCTGTGAGGCGTTCTGGAGAACGATAAGAGACACCCGTTCTCATTTCTATAAGTAGGTCTTTCTTACAGGAACTGTCCACTCTTTGGACATTTTATTTCTCTCTGCTCACAAACTATCTCAATGAGTCTTGCGAAGTGCTCCCAGCACTTCTCACACCAACACACAGCATTGGTAAATACATTGTGGGTGTTTTCTGTTCTCATTTTTTCGCAGACCCGAATAGTACAGTTAACTGTACTATTCGGGTCTGGACTGAACATACCGTTAGAAACTCGTCCCGAGCGGGACAAGTAGCAGTTACGCTTACGCTGCTTACGTGAGTGCGACTCAATAGCCGAGCCCTAGACACGGCTGTTGAGTCGATGCGAAGCACTGTTGCGCACAGTTGCAACTAAAACATATGGTGGTACAGTTGTGGCAGCAAGTTACTGGTGGATCTGGTGCGAAAGTGTGCAGGTACTTTTAAAATGTGCACACATTACTTTCGCGTTGGATGGCAGACAGTGTTACTATGCCGTACCGAAGATGTCAGCCTCTGTGGTGGAAAAAGACTGACGAGCACTCCGGTACCCACCACGCCCGTCGTGTGCTGTAAGACCAAGTCTCTACGCTATAACTGCGCAGACTGCACTTGGCCAGCACCGACGGGCTTTTC
>CAZZPW010000021.1:6788-13430 GCA_964655825.1 uncultured Candidatus Saccharibacteria bacterium | reverse complement strand
GAGCGACCATGGGCTTTCTGGCGACGGGTGCAGTACGGTACCGGTTTGGCGGTGATTATACTCCTGTTTTTTTACTGGGGGTATGCGAGTTACGTCTACACCGAGCCAACCTGTTTTGATGGCCGCCAGAACGGCGACGAAGCCGGAGTCGATTGTGATGGTACCTGCGAGCGAGTATGTGCCTTTAACGCCCAAGACCCGATTATTCGTTGGTCGCGGAGTTTTCGGATTAGTGACGGTCAATATAACGCAGTAGCGTACGTGGAGAATCCTAACGCGACGTACGGCACTCCCGAGCTCAACTATACCTTTAGCCTGTACGACGGAAACGGCCTCATCACTGAGCGCGCAGGCAGTACCTTCTTACCACCTAATGGGGCCTACCCGATTTTTGAAGGTCGTATTAATACGGGTGGGCGCATCCCCACCCAGACTTTTATCGATATTGAGCCCGCTGCCGTCTGGGCGAACGTCGACATTGGCCGAGACCAGTTTTCGCTCATTCGTCGTGAATTGACCCGAGCCGATAGCAGGCCACGGCTCGACGCCACACTGGTCAACGAAGCACTGTCACCAACCGGTGCAGTGGAGGTGGTGGCGACTATCTTTGATTCGCAAGGGAATGCGCTGACGGCAAGCCAGACCGTTGTCGATGATTTTATCCCTCGTTCTGAAGCCAACGTGGTCTTTACCTGGCCCGAGCCAATTGCGAAGACGGTCCGAAGTTGTGAGGTGCCGACCGACGTCGTGGTGGCTATCGACCTCTCGGGAAGTATGAACAACGATCAAGCCGACCCACCCCAACCAATTACTGCGGTGAAAGCCGCTGCCCAGCAGTTTACGAGTCGCCTGCAGCAGGCAGACCAGGCTGCACTCGTCACGTTCGCTTCCGAGGCCGTCGTGACTGAGCCGCTGGCGTTACCGAGTGCGGTCGGTGCTCGTATTGCTACGCTCGTAATTGACCCCGAGGAAGAGCAGGGTAGCACTAACACCGGTGATGCCTTCGTGCGCGCGGCCGAGCTGTTTGCCAGTGCCGCCAAAAACCCGGACGCCCGTCGGGTAATGGTTGTTCTTACTGACGGTCTCGCCACCGCACCCGATGAAGAGCCCGAAGCCTACGCAATTGCTCGAGCGGAGGCACTCCGTACGGCCGGCGTACAGATTTTTGCGATTGGCCTTGGTCAGGAGGTAAACATGGACTTCATCAACGCCATTGCAAGCCCTAACGCGGCGTACCAGGCACTTACGCGCGACCAAGTTGACCAAATCTACCAACAAATTACTGGTGCGATTTGTGAGGACGGGGCGGCGGTCATAGACATCGTACCTAAGACCAATGCAAATTTTCCTACACTGAGAGAGTAAGTTGGTCTCCGGCATAACCTCGCGTACAATATCCGTATGTTTCGGGGTGTGCGTACGCTGTTTGGCGGATTTGACTGGGTGCTCGTTGGTGTAGCGTTGGCACTGACGGGTTTTGGTCTCGTGACCATGTACACCTTCGTGGGTGAAAATACGTTCTTTGAGCGACAGCTCATTAACATCGGGGTGAGTGTGACGGTGATGCTTTTAGTGATGATACCCGACTACCGCTTTCTGCGGCAAGGCAATACCTCGTTTTATATCTATCTGCTCACGGTTGCAGCACTCATACTCGTACTGTTTATTGGAGAGGTCACGCTGGGGGCGCGCAGCCGGTTCGATCTCGGTCTTTTTAGTTTGCAGCCGTCAGACCCAGCCAAGTTGGTCCTCATTATCGTACTCGCAAAATACTTCTCAAAACGGCACGAGTTAATTGGTGACTTTCGCCATATTGTCGTATCCGGCGTGTACGCTCTCGTGCTCTTTGGCTTAGTGTTCATTCAGCCCGATTTTGGGTCGGCCATCATCCTTTTCTTTATTTGGTTTGGCATGATACTGGTGGCAGGGATTAAGTTTCGCCACTTGTTGGTTGTCTTCGGTTTGGGAGTTTTGAGTTTTTTTGTGATGTGGAACTTTGTCTTCCTTGACTATCAAAAAGAACGCATCGCCACGTTCCTCGACCCGCTCTCCGATATCCAAGGAGCTGGGTACAATGCCTATCAGTCGACGGTAGCGGTCGGCTCGGGGCAGGTGTGGGGCAAAGGTGTTGGCTACGGCACACAAAGTAAGTTGGAGTTTTTGCCCGAGTATGAAACCGACTTTATCTTTGCTGCGTTTGCCGAGGAGTGGGGGTACGTGGGCGTACTCGTCCTCTTTACGTTTTTTGGTATCTTAATCTGGCGACTCTTACAGCACGCGGTGTGGGGTGCGAGTAACTTCGAACGCCTGTTTACCGTTGGGGTTTCGATTCTCATAATTTGTCACTTTTTTGTTCACATTGGTATGAATATCGGTGTGTTGCCGGTAACCGGTACCACCGTACCGTTTTTAAGTTATGGCGGTTCACACCTGATGACCACCTTCCTTGGTCTGGGGATGGTAATGGCGATGCGACGCTATACCAAGGCACACTACCAGATGCGCGAATTGCTTGATTAACCCTGGTAGACTGCAGTTGTTTGGGACACCATTGTAGAAATAGAAAAGCGAGTGCTCTCAGCTTGAGCGGCCTGTCCGTGCCTTGCGGCAAGCATCGGGTCGGAGAGATATTGCTCAAGCGCTGCTCTGAGCATCGCTGGGTTCTCTGGCGGTATCAGGAGACCGGTCTGGTCGTGGGTAATAATCTCGGGAATACCGCCAACCTTGCTCGCGACTATCGGCAGCCCTGCCTGCGCTGCTTCTATGGCGGCGTAGCCGAGCGCTTCTGAGCGAGAGGGGAAGACAAAAATATCAGCCGCTGATAGATAGTGCGCCGCACTATCGAGGTGGCCGAGTAAAAAAACGTGCTCGGTGAGTGCGTATTTCGCAATCTGTTGCTCAAGTAGGGGACGCAACTCACCCTCACCAATAATGCAGTAACGCAGGCGAGGGTATGTGGTTACGAGCGATGCCAGTGCGACAATTACGTCAATGTGGCGCTTGACCGGGTGAAGCTCGCCGATACTCATAAGCCAAGTATCGGCTTGGTACTGACCTAGTGCGGGCTGGAGGTTGGCGAGCTGCTGTCGCGCATCGCTGCGAGGATATAGCGAAATAGCCTGACGCCCCAGATGTACGGTCTGCATTTTTCGTTGCACACCCCACCAATTCATCTGTGTTCGAACGGTATCGGAGACGGTGATGGTGCAATGCGTCAGTAGGACGGTACACCAGTGTACCCATTTGAGTACGAATCGCGCAATCCACGACCGGTCTTCGTTAAACGCCCAGCCGTGAGCGGTAAACACAACTCGTGGTACTCGTAGGAGACGGCCGAGGAGGGCACCTAAGGCTCCCGCTTTAGAGCTGTTAACGTGAAGTATATCTGGTTTTTCGGTACGAATGATGTCTGCTATTTCCCGAGTAGCTTTGAGTTCTGCCCGTAGGGAGACGTCCCGGATGAGTCCAGGGATGGTAATAACGCGCACTCCAGCATCAGTTAGCTTGGTAACCAGCGGCCCATTACCGCCGAGTGCAACCGTGACCGTAAACCGCTCAGGAGAGAGGTTGGTAGCTAAATCGTACACGTAGCGCTGGGCACCCCCAAAGTTGCTTTTTGTAATCAGGAGTAAGACCGTTTGCTTTTTCATAGTGTTGTATAACCATAGCAAATTGCTTGCCCGCACACTAATATTTTGATTGCGCAAACAATTCCTTGTTTGCGCGTGATTACATACTAATCACTATCAAAATTATAGTGTGCAGGCTTGCGGTTTTACTGCACTCAGGTAGGATTTATTGCACAGATATAGCTATGGGTGAACGGACACGAGAGCTTATGTTACTTATCGTCGGCGACGTACTCTGTTTTGTCGTGGCTATCTGGCTGACGCTCGCCGTGCGCTACCTTGGCTTACCCGACAGCAACTTATTATGGGCCCACCTTGAGCCCTGGGTGTGGCTGACGGCGATTTGGCTGTTTATCTTTTACAGCGCTGGCCTTTACGACAAGCACACCACGTTTCTTAAGAGTTTGCTCTTAAGCCGGATTGTGAACACGCAGATTGTAAATATTCTGATTGCGGCACTGGTCTTTATGATTTTGCCGTTTGGTATTGCGCCCAAGACCAACCTGGTCATTTACCTCGGTATTTCGATTGTGCTGATTGCCCTGTGGCGGCTGTGGCTCTTTAATAAGTTTGCCCCCAAGTCACAAAAACGCGCCATCTTACTCGCATCCGGGCCAGAGGCGATCGAGCTGGTCGACGAAATAAACAACAACGACCGCTACGACTATAGTTTCGTTCGCATTATTGATGATGCGGCAGCCGAAAAGTCACCAGATTTTGAAGCCAAACTGGTGCAGCTAATTGAACAAGAGCGTATCTCGATTATTGTCGCTAACCCACGAAGTGCGTACATCGAGGCAATCTTGCCGGCGTTGTTTGACTTAGCGTTCCTGAAGTTTCAGTTTACGTTTCTCGACTTTTTCAAAGTGTACGAAGATACGTTTGACCGGATTCCTCTCTCTGCTTTACGGTACGACTGGTTTATTGCCCACGTCTCGCAGAGCAAGAGTCTGGTGTACGATTTTGTGAAGCGGGTCCTCGATATTGTATTGAGTCTCGTACTTGGGTTTTTGTTACTCCTGGCCGTGCCATTTATTTGGCTGGCGAAGAAGATTGAAGGAAAAGGCGATGCGCTTTTTATGACGCAAGACCGGATTGGCCAGTACAATCAACCGATGCAGGTCTTAAAGTTACAAACCATGACCGCTAACGACGCCGCTTCGGCCACCTGGACCACGGAAGATGCTAAGAAGGGAAATCAGATTACGAAGGTTGGTGCCTTCTTACGTAAGACGAGTCTCGATGAGTACCCACAGGTGTGGAATGTGCTGAAGGGCGAGATGTCGCTCATTGGCCCACGTAACGATATCGCCGGCTTGGGTGCACGCTTAGCCGAAGAAATTCCGTACTACAATATTCGTAACTTTGTGAAGCCCGGCATTTCGGGTTGGGCCCAGACCAACCAGCACTACATGGGTACTAATATTAGCCCACAGTCGCTCGAAGAATCGAAGCTGCGCCTGGCCTACGATCTCTACTACGTCAAGAACCGCTCGCTCTGGCTCGACCTCGCCATCGTTATCAAGACGTTTAAGACATTGATTAGCCGCTTTGGCGTCACATTTACCTTGCCACGTTAAGGCGCAACTGTGGTAGCATAGGGGACGTTATAGATACTATGGATACCAAACCAAAAACTATTTTTATTACTGGCGGGGCTTGCCCAGTGAAATGGTGAGGTCAATATAATTATGTACTATACCTACGTACTTATCAGTCGAGCAGACAGCAAGTTGTACTATGGTTTTACCCAAGACCTCACCCAACGATTTGAGCAGCATGAACAGGGATTAGTTGATTCTACTAAACACAGACGACCACTTAAACTAATCTATTACGAAGCTTGTTGCTTAAAGGAAGATGCATTACGTCGTGAAAAATATTTTAAAAGCTACCGAGGAAGACAGTTTATTAACAAACGGCTCAAATCGTATTTCACCGGATTCAAGAACTAACGAGTGAGTATAATTACACTTAGTATGGCAAAACAATACACAATTTTCATTACTGGCGGGGCTGGCTATGTGGGTGAAATGCTCTGCGAGCAGTTTGGCAAGCGCGATGATGTGCGGCAGATTATTACGCTTGATAAAGAGCCACAGACTGAGTATTCTGCCAAGCTTCCCAAAGTCACGTACCTGCAACACAACCTGGCCGACGACGGCTGGCAAGAGGAGATAGCCAGGTACGAGCCCGATGTCGTAATTCATACCGCCTGGCAAATTCGCGCCATGTACGGACAGGGCGATGAGCAGTGGCGCTGGAACGTTGGTGGCTCAGACAAGGTATTCGACTTCGCCCTGTCGCAACCCTCAGTGCAGAAGCTTATCTATTTCTCTACCGCTTCGTCCTACTCAGCGCGCCACGATAACCGCTTTGAGCACCTCTTTACCGAGGAGGAGGGCTTTCGTGACGACGACTATATCTACGCTAAAGAAAAGAAGGTGAGCGAGGAGCATCTCAAAGCCAAGTTCGAGCAGGCCAAGAAAGAGGGGAAGCGCGTGCCACAAGTGACGGTTGTGCGACCAGCCGCTATTACCGGCCCGCGCGGTCGGTTTATGCGCATTCGCTTTGGCTTACAGTCGGCCTTACAAGGCAACCTCAAGGGTGGTTTTGTGAACCGCCTCATCACGCTGTTGACCTCGTTTGTGCCGGCCACCAATGGCTGGGTCCGGCAGTTTATCCACGAGGATGACGTCAACGACCTCGTTATGGAATTTACCTTCGGTAACCACGACTGGGAGTACAACGTATTTAATATCACCCCTGTCTCTGAGCCTGTCTTGGCCCCCGACATGGCTGAAGCGGTAGGGAAGAAGATACTCCCCATCAAGCCCTGGATGGCGCGGTTTGCGTTTTGGTTTTTCTGGCATACCACGCGCGGTAAGATACCGACTTGTCCTGGCAGCTGGCGATTTTACAGCTACCCGATTGTTATGAGTGGCGAGAAGCTCGCGCAAGTCTACACCTGCCAGTACGCCAGTAAAGACGCCTTCAAGTATACCGATGGCCG
>CAZZPW010000021.1:1725-6688 GCA_964655825.1 uncultured Candidatus Saccharibacteria bacterium | reverse complement strand
AAGTCTACACCTGCCAGTACGCCAGTAAAGACGCCTTCAAGTATACCGATGGCCGGTACCAAGACTGGGTGCCTGTGGAGCACAAGCGACCTAAACCGAGCACCTAAGCTCCAGTAATTGAGCATAAGCGGGGCTTCTTTGGTATACTGCCGCCATTATGTTAGTCGATGGTCGAGCTCTGGCCGAGCAGGTATACGCCAAAGTGAAAACCGCGGCTGAGTCGCAGGCGGTGTCACCGCACCTGACCATCATTACCTGTGCGCCAAACGCGGCGACCCAACAGTATTTGGCGCTGAAAAAGCGTAAAGCGGCGGCAGTTGGTGTGGCCGTTAATATTATTGAGCTTCCCAAGCAGATCACCACCGACGAGACGGTTGCCGTCGTGGCGCGAGCCCAAATGCAGACCGATGGTATTATCGTGCAGTTACCGTTGCCCGCCCATCTCGATACGGATGTAGTGATTAACGCGATACCAACCCGCTACGACGTCGATGGGATGCACTACGATGGCACCTCCGCAACGCTGATGAGCCCAGTCGTGTCGGCTATCGATACAATTGCGCGCACCCACGACTTATTATTGGCGACCCTCCAGGTTGTCATTGTGGGTAATGGTCGACTCGTCGGTAAACCAGCAGCGATATGGGCGCAAAAACAAGGGGCACATGTCACGGTACTGACGAAAGATACTGATACCGATGAAGCGGCAGCGGTCATTGCACACGCCGACGTACTCATTTTGGGAGCGGGGAGCGCCGGTATGATTACTGCCGCTATGGTCAAAGCTGGTGTCATCATCTTCGACGCCGGCACTTCAGAAGACGGTGGCGAACTAAAAGGCGACGCCGACCCGGCCTGCGCCGAAAAAGCCAGTTTGATGACCCCCGTCCCCGGTGGTATTGGCCCACTCACCGTGGCGTGTTTACTCCGAAATGTCGTTGATTTACGCAGTCGTCAATAGTGCGTCGCACAGTGGTAAATGGTATAACAGGGCAACATGAGTGAACCAGCGAAGGCATCGTCTGAGCGGATTATCCGGACTTTCCGGGCTCTTTTTATGCTGGCTATCGGCGCTGCCTTGGCGTGGTTTGTCTACACCAATGCGACGCAACCCGACGCAAACTACCCGTTTAAGCTCGGGCTTGACCTCGCTGGAGGTGCGCACCTGGTATATGAAGCCGATACCAGTGCTGTCGAACCGATGGAGGTTGATGAGTTGATGGGCGTCCTCCGCGACGTGATTGAGCGGCGCGTTAACCTCTTTGGCGTCTCTGAGCCCGTGGTGTACGTTGAGGAGAGTAGTTTTGTAACCGACGAACCCATTCAGCGCCTGGTGGTCGAGCTGCCCGGTGTTACCGATGTGAGTCAGGCCGTCAACGAAATTGGGCGGACGCCACTCCTGGAGTTTAAATTGCTCGACCAAGAGCGCGCTGCACAGTTGGCGTCGACCACCATTGCCACCAGTACGCTCGGCTTTAGTGATCCGTACGTCGATACGGGCTTAACCGGCCGGTACTTTGAGCGCGCTGATCCAATGTTGCCGCAAAATAGCCAAGGCGGGGGATTTGAATCGTCCCCGTACCTCAATATTACCTTCAGTAACGAGGGGGGTGATCTGTTTGAAGCACTAACGCGCGAGAATGTCGGCGAGCAGCTCGCCATCTTCCTCGACGGTGAATTGCTATCTGCGCCAACTATCAACGAGCCAATTCCTGGTGGTACGGCGATGATTACCGGTAATTTTACAGCAGAAGAAGTACGCAATCTGTCGGAGAATCTTAACTTCGGTGCCCTGCCGCTGCCGATTACGCTAGCCAGCACTCAGACCGTCGGCGCGACGCTTGGTGCCCAGGTGCTTGAGCACGGTATCGCGGCTGGTATTATCGGCTTTGCCTTAGTGCTGGCGTTTATGGTGCTGTGGTACCGCGTGCCGGGGGTTGTCGCTATGATTGCACTGCTGTTCTACGTGGTGGTGATGCTGGCGCTCTTCCAGTTTATGCCGGTCGTACTCACGGCAGCTGGTTTGGCTGGGTTTGTCCTTTCGCTCGGTATGGCGGTCGACGCCAACGTACTCGTCTTTGAGCGTATGAAAGAAGAGTACCGCTCCGGCAAAGACAGCCGAGAGGCGGCGCGCGATGGGTTTACTCGCGCGTGGAGCGCTATTCGTGACGGTAACTTCACCAGTATCCTCTCAGCTATAATTCTGTTTTGGTTTGGCACGTCAATTGTAAAAGGGTTTGCACTCGTCTTCGGGCTCGGCGTTATTATCTCAATGCTGACGGCACTCACCGTCACCCGCACCTTACTCATCGCCCTACCGGCACTGTCGTACCAGACCGACCGCTGGGGGTGGCTCTATAACTCTGGTAGCAAAAAGTAGCCTATGCAAATTATCTCCCACAAACACATATTCTTAGGTATTGCAGCTGCTATCATGGTCGTGAGTATTGGTATTATCGCGGTGCTGGGGCTACGCCTCGGTATCGACTTTACCGGCGGGTCACTCACCGAGGCGTCGTATGTCGAACGGCCTGAAAAGGCAGCAGTGGAAACTGCCCTCGACGACCTCTCGCTAGAGCTGGGTGCGTACTCATTGCGCGAATCGACCAACGACGCTGGGCAACCGGCCTTTAACCTACGAACGCGCGACCTCACTGAGCCAGAGCGACAAACCGTTAGTGCGACGCTTACTGGTCTTGGAGTAGACGGTGCGGTCACTCGCTTTACCTCGATTGGGCCGACAATCGGGCAAGAACTGCGCGATAAAGCGGTCTGGGCGATTGGCGCGGTGGCGGCGGTTATTATTTTGTATGTAGCGTGGGCTTTCCGCGGCGTTGGCCGCCCGGTTGGTTCGTGGACCTATGGTGGTATCACCATTCTGGCACTCATTCATGATGTGCTCGTGCCGACGGCGGTCATGGCGGTACTGGGGGTACTCATTGGCGCTGAGGTCGACGTCCTCTTTGTGATGGCGCTATTGGCGGTCTTGGGGTACTCCGTAAACGATACGATTGTAGTTTTCGACCGCGTCCGCGAGAACCTGCTCAAATTCCGTCAAGAAAAGAAAGTAATGGTCAAGAACGAGTACGGCCAACCCGAAGAACAAATTGAGTACATCCCAACCAAACCATTTGCCGAGGTCGTCGGCTTGTCTATCGACCAAACGATTTTGCGTTCAATTAATACCTCACTCACAACCTTGTTTGCCTTAAGTGCCCTGTACTTCCTCGGCGGGAGTGTGACCCAAACGTTTGCACTGGTCTTGATGGCGGGAGTACTCGCGGGTACGTACTCCTCTATCTTTTTCGCCAATCCACTCCTGGTTTTATTGGCCGAGCGTAACGCACAGCGAGCAGCCGCTAAAGATGCAGCTGTGGTAGAGTAGTGGTATATGTTGCAATCTGTGCGTCGTATTGCTAAGCTCCTCCTCTTTTTTGGTATGACCGCTCTCGCTGCCGGTACGCTCTACGGCATCGCGCAGTTTTGTGGTGAGGGGAGCAACAACTGTCTGTTGGCCAGCGTCGGCTTTGCGGAAGATCCGCAACTACCACTCGGATTACCCCTCACCGAGGCCTCAGGTTCATCACCAGCGATTATGGCCGAAGCTACGCCCTGGTGGTTGACGTTCTTTAGTGTCGTGCAGTTAACTGGCGTGTACGTTCTCCTGGTTGGGTTGTTTGGTTTATTAGTGTTGGAGTGCTTTGAGCTCCACTACATTCGCCAGGTTCGTCGCTTGCTACGCGCCCAACTCGCTCAAACCAGCTAACGTGCATCGCTCGGCGAGCCACGGTATACTCTCCGTATGATTATCGGTATTACTGGGACAGACGGAGCAGGTGAGAAATGCTGGGTGAGAAATGCTGGGAGCATTTCGCAAGAGGTTACCAGCTACGTGAGTGGCGATAACCTGAACAGCCTCTGTAAGTGGGTTTTCGCAAGGGGTTGCCAGACATTTTTTGAGGTACGAGAAAAAATGTCGACAAGGTGTACTGTGGCTGTAAGCCACCCGTGCCCTGGTAATTACTCATTCAATAACGGCTGCATCGCTTAAGGTATGATCATCGGCATTACTGGAACTGACGGGGCGGGGAAGGGCACGGCCGTTGAATACCTCAAAACCAAAGGTTTTACGCACTACTCGGCGCGAGAATTTATTGTGGCCGAAATCGAACGCCAGGCGTTACCCGTTACCCGTAACCAAATGCGGTTAACCGCCAATCAGATGCGAGCTGAGCATGGTAATGAATACGTTATTAAACAAGCCTACGAGCAGGCCGCTGCTGCTGGTATTACTAATGCGGTTATAGAGTCAGTACGTGCCGCCGCCGAAGCAAAGTACCTGAAATCCCAAGGGGGCATTTTGTTGGCGGTTGATGCCAATCCAGAGTTGCGGTACGAACGTGTGCAAGCTCGCCGCTCAGCGAGTGACCAAGTAACGTACGAACAATTCCTCGAACAAGAAGCACTCGAAAAGAACGACCCCGACCCCAACGGTATGCAAAAAGCCATAGTTATGGAAATGGCCGACTATACCATTATGAACGACGGTACGGTTGCAGAGTTGGAGAAACAAATTGAAACGTTCCTAAATATATTCGCCAGTGATCAGCCCATAACAGAAAAACGGTAACCGTACTACAGTCCGCAACAGTAAATCTATGTATCATATATGATACATAGCAGTATGAGGTTGGTGGTATACTGCTGCAATGGAGACGATTTATAAATCAGCGTGGCTGTGCATAGAGAACCGACGCATTCTATTTGCGCGTTCAGAAGAGAACGCCAACACCTTTTACCTACCCGGCGGCAAGCGTGAAGCCGGCGAGAGTGACCACGAAGCCTTAATTCGCGAAGTAAAAGAGGAGACAACGGTGATGCTCTTGCCCGACACCATCAAACACACCCAAACCTTTACCGACCACGCTCATGGCAAGCCAGCGAATGTGCAGGTGGTTGTGAA
>CAZZPW010000021.1:0-1625 GCA_964655825.1 uncultured Candidatus Saccharibacteria bacterium | reverse complement strand
CGGTGATGCTAGCTATGAATGCGGGTACCGGTAAACGGTTTGCCTTCGAGGTAATTTTTGAGTGATAGCAACTTCGTACCGTCAATGCAGGCTACTTCGATACCCGTCGCTTCTGCGGCCCGCGCTGCCACTGGGTCAAAGGGAGAGTTCAGTCCAGGGTCCCATTCCTCGGGAATCAAGGTTCGAAATTCGGCCCACGAAATATCTTCTATTTTAGTCGCAGTGGGGTCGGTCTTGGGGTCGGCGGTATAGACATATTCAATATTAGAAAGGTTGATGACCTTGCGCGCGCCGACACGCTCGGCAATCTGAATGGCGCGGAGGTCTGTCGAAGAACCAGGGCGATAGCCGGAGGCAACAATGAGTTGTGCGTCGTCTGGTACATCTAGGATATCGTCCGGGTTACTAATAACCTCGTGGTGGGCAAGATCGCGAAAGATTGTCCGTACCAGGTGTGCGTTTAGACGGGTGGCATGAATACCGAGCCAGTCGAGGTCTTCGTTCTCGAGGGGAGCGACTGCGGCGGCCGCTTCGGCGTAGCGTCGGGCTGTTTTGCCACCGCCGGCAATTAAGATGAAGCGGCGATGATTTGCCGTTTCGGTTTGCACAAGATCTTTTAACGCGGATAGAAAGTGGGTGTCGATAGCGTCGGGAACTATCAGTGAGCCACCGAGTGAGATGACAATCGTTTCGGGTGTAGACATAGCATTGCTCATTGTACCGAGGGAGGCGCAAAAGTCCAAAATATTTGGTGTATAGTGTAGGTATACGAGTAATCTATTGTGTAATAACGTATGAATGATGGTCAGCGAGTGCATGTCGAAGAGCGCCTCCGGGCTGGCGCCAGCCAAGACGAGTTGGTGCAGTACCTCCAATCGGAGGGGGTAGACACCGATACGGCAACGAGCGCCGTGGCTGAGGTGGCAGCCGCTCTCGACGCACCCAGTGACGGAGCACGCCTACCCTCGATTAGCACTCTCCTCCAAGACAGTTGGCGCTTTGTGTTGTTACGAACCGATCTGGTGGGGTGGTACGTAGTAGTTTCGCTGGTACCAATCATCGCCTTTGCGCTATTTGGCGGACTCATTATTCTTGCGTCTGAGACGAGTATGGGATTGGTGGGTGTCGCCATAGCGTTGGGCTTGGTCCTGTTGGCGGCGGTGGTGTGGTTTATGGTAACTGCATCGGCTGGGTTAGTGTACGCCGTAGCGCAATCTGGTACCGAGCCAATTCGCTTTCGTACTGGCTGGGTCTGGGCACGGTCTAAGTTTTGGCAGATTGTACTCGTCGGCTTTCTAACCAGCCTGGTTATCTTTAGTAGTGCGTTAGCATTAGTGCTGCCAGCGTTGATTGTCTTTGTGTACGTCGCCTTTTATTTTCTGGAGTTTTTGCGGCACGACCGCCGTGGTCTACACGCGCTCGCCGCCAGTACGCACTTGGTCTACGGCCGTTTTTGGTCGGTTGCTGCACGTCTCGCAGTCATCATCGCTATTATGGCCGCGATTAACATTGGCCTGACCGTTGCTTTTGGGCTCGACCAAGCCTACGCCACGACAGCCAGTATTGTTGGTGAAATCTTTGCTGCAGTCGTTGGCTTTGTGCTTACAGTGATGTTTATGCGCTAC
>CAZZPW010000020.1:0-16219 GCA_964655825.1 uncultured Candidatus Saccharibacteria bacterium | reverse complement strand
GCCTTGTTGGTAAAGGTGACTGCCAGGATATTGTGCGGAGCGGTGCCCTGGTGTACGAGGTGTACGATGCGGTGGGTGATGACACGGGTTTTGCCAGAACCAGCGCCAGCCAAAACCAGGAGTGGTCCCGTGGTGTGTAACACTGCTTCCTGCTGAGCATCGTTGAGTCCGTCGAGGTATGGTTGTGTCATAGGTGCGGTGCATCATACCACATACATATATAGGTACAGCAAAACGTGCGCGGGGTGTCCCGCGCACGATAAGGGTTACGTCTGATGGTACTGCTGCCACTTTGGAAGCCATTCATCTCGTGTGACCGACAGAATGATTTCGTCGTGCCGCTCACCGTTGCGGAAGACCCGACTCCGCAGTCGAGCTTCTTCCATGTACCCACACTTTTTACTATAGGCTGCCGAACGACCATTGAACGCAATTACCCGTGACGTCACGAGGTGTAACCCGAGGTAATTGAATGCGTACTCCAAGAGGACCATCTTGGCATCAGTGCCATACCCCTTGCTGCGATAGCGCTCCGCAAAAATGACCGAACCTGTTTCGGCCACTCGGTTAACGAGATCGATGCCGTGGAGACCCATCGTACCAATGAGTATGTCATCGTGCGTACATATCCCAACGACCAAATTTTTCTCGCTTGGTGTTTGGAGTTGTTCCACCCACGTTTCCTCAAAGCGCAATCCTTTGGGCAAGGTGGTATTGAGGTATTCGTACGTGTCGGGTTGATTGATGCCACGATAGACGGTAAGCGCGTCTGCTGCTTCGAGTGGACAGAGGTTCACTAACTTCCCCTGGCGCCAGTAAACACGTTTCGTGTGCGTCGCGTTAGACATAACAAATCTCCTTGTTGGTTTGGTGAAGAACAAATACAGCTTGCGCGGAGGCAAGCTGTTTTGAGTTCACAAAGAAAAATTGAGAGATTTACGAAGCCATAACATATTGCCTACCCAGCGATTGAATCACATAGGAACGTCCACCTAGGTATGAGGTCTTTCGGGTGAACAGCGCAGAAATAGCTGCGTTGATCCAGATACGTAATTCAGTTGTGTGTGCAATATGTCGCATTCATTTATCTAACTATATTTGCGAAGACGTGTCAATAGACAAAATATTACCGTTTATAGGTCTATATTAGCTGTTACGCTAGTAACTCACAGTTTTTCTGCTCGTCAATTGCACTCCTACCCCGCTCTTGTACAATTACTGACATCAAAGAGGCGTAAGCCTCTTTTCACTTGGGAAGGACATGAACGACCAACACGAGTGAGTTGCGTATGCAAACATCTGGAACAGATTCTGACGGCTCAAGTACACGCGGCAGTATAGCTGCCGACCGTCATACATACCTCGCTCACACGCACCGGCTCGCTACTCGCGGCGGAGCGCACAGCCACCTCCAGCTTATCGTTGGACTCCTCGCGGTACTCATTCCGCTCTCGGTTTACGCGAATCTACTCGACTCGACTATAGTGGTGGATGATTCACGCGTGCTTGAAGGTTCTTCTGCCACAACTCCGGTAGACGTTCGCCTCCTGGCTGCCCACACTACGGCCGACCCACTAGCTGCTCGTGGTGGTGGTGACATTATTGTGAGTGAAGGCGCCCTCGTACCGGGTGGCGTCGTTGGTGAAGATTTAGTGAACGACAATACGTACGCGTCGGGTGAGATTACCTTGTACGTCGTACGCGAGGGCGACACTCTCTCGCAGATTGCAGAAATGTTTGAGGTCAACAGTAATACTATTTTATGGGCCAATGACATTACTCGTGCTACCAGCATTCAACCAGGTGATACCCTGGTGATCTTGCCAATAACGGGCGTTCGTCACGTGGTGTCATCTGGCGACACCATTGCCTCAATTGCCAAGAAATACGATGGCGATGTCGCCGAGATTGTCTCCTACAATCAACTCGCGTCTGCCAGCGATATTACAACTGGCGATACTATCGTGGTACCTGGTGGCAATATGCAACAAGCCGCACCAACCCGAACCGCCAGTCGCGCTACTCCCACTAGAGTTACCGGTAGTGCTGCTGCGGCAAGTAATTTTGTTCACCCGGCTCCAGGTGCAGTGCGAACGCAGGGTATTCACGGCTACAACGCAGTTGACTTGGCGGCAGCCTATAACAGTTCGATTCGTGCTGCCGCGGCTGGCGAGGTGATTGTCTCAAAGTCTGGTGGATGGAATGGTGGGTACGGTAATTACATCGTCGTTCGTCATGGTAACGGTACCCAAACGTTGTACGCGCACTTGAGTAGTAATGTGGTTGGGGTTGGTGCGTTTGTCGCGGCTGGTGAGACAATTGGTTATATGGGTAACACCGGCCGATCGACGGGGACGCACCTCCACTTTGAAGTTCGCGGCGCTACGAATCCATTTTAGACAAAATCCTAAAACGAGCGAATCTCATCGTTGGACTGCAAAAAATTACCCTCACCGTATGCGCGATACGACTCGCGCAATTTTTATTGTCCGCCTCGACCTTCATCTCGTTTTAAGGATTTTGCAAATAAGTCTTGGTAGCAGTTGTGCTTCAGTTTGGTCTCTACATAATATTTTTAATGGAATTTCGTGGCCAGAAAGTAAATTTAATTGAAACAACCCAAGTTAAAGAGGGTGTAGTTTGCGACGTCTATGAGTTTGCAAATGACAACACTAAGGACTTAGGTATTGTGAAAGTATCAAAAGGTTTCAAGACTCCACTACAAAAAGTGCTCGGTGGCGAAAAAACAATAGAAATATTTGAAGCGAGAGTTGGTCAATTGAAAGTAATCGGGGCTGATAAGAAAGAACGTATTTATAATTTTCCAGGGCAACAGTCTGAGGTGGAGGTTCAGGTTGGTGAAATAATGGAATGGGAAGCAATCTGACAAGAAATACCGTCAACCTGAACAGGTCCTGTAAGGGAGGTGGCTGACTATACTTTTACTCTATACTGTAGCGCCTCAAGCACATGGTGCGGTGCAATCGTATCTACACCTTCTAAGTCAGCCACCGTCTGCGCAACCTTGAGGAGGCGATGGTAGCTGCGGGGTGAGAGGTTGAGTTTCTGTGATGAGGTCTTAAGAAGCTCGTGCACCTCGTCGGTAATGGTAATCGTATGCTCCAGCTCTCGAGCGGTGAGCTGGCTATTAGTACGGATGGTTCGGGGTACGTCGTGGTAGCGACTCGCCGCGCGTTCGCGCGCGGCGAGAATTTGCTCGCGCGCGGTGGTTGTCTCTTCCCCGTTGTGCTGCGTGCGCTTCTCGGTCAAGGTATCGTAGTCGACATGTGGCACCTCAAGCCAGAGGTCAATCCGGTCGAGAATTGGCCCCGATACTTTTTGTTTGTAGGTATCAGCCATAGCTGCTGCGTAGTCGGTGGTGCCGTCTTCGCTCCCCCGGTACGGGTTCATTGCTGCCATCAGAATAAAGTCAGCCGGAAATTCGACACTCGACTGGACGCGGCTCACGGTTACAACGCGGTCTTCTAGAGGCTGTCGTAGCGCGTCTAAGCTGCGTCGTTCAAACTCAGGAAACTCGTCCATAAATAGTACTCCTCGATGCGCCAAAGTGACCTCGCCTGGTTTGGGGTAGGTACCGCCGCCAACTAAGCTGGTGTGACTAGCGGTATGGTGCGGTGCTCGATACGGCGGTGTGCGTGTGATGTGCGACGTGGTGATCGATTCGCCAGCAATGGAGTGAATGCCCAGTACTTCCAGAACCGCTTCGGTATCGAGTGGCGGTAAGATGGTCTGAAAGGCTCGCGCGAGCATGGTCTTACCGGTACCTGGTGGACCAACCATCAGTACGTTGTGCCCACCAGCAGCCGCAATAACGAGTCCTCGCTTCGCCGTCTCCTGCCCTCTGATATCGTCGAGATGGATGGTGCTCTCGGTCCATTCACTCGCGATAGTTGTTGGTGGTGCTGGTGTAATGGTAACGGGCTGGGGATGGTTTTGGTCGATATGGGCAATAACAGCTGCAAGCGTTAGTGCGGGTGTAATGGTGATGTCGCTTACCAAGGCTGCTTCAGTAGCATTAGCTGCTGGCACTACTACCTCAGTAATGCCCGCGGCCGCCAGTGCTTGGACCGCCGGCAAGATTCCACGCACGGGGCGGAGCGTACCATCGAGCCCGAGTTCACCGATATACGCAATCGTTTCGTGCCGTGGCACGATATCGCCATGTGCAACCAAGTAGGCAATGGCAATGGGTAAGTCGTAGAGCGGCCCCTCTTTTTTAAGGTCGGCCGGTGCCAAACTAACCACAATTTTTTGATTACTCTGCTTAGGAGACTGGTACCCAGAGTTTTTAATCGCTGCGCTAACGCGGTCTTTAGCTTCATCAACGGCTTTCCCAGCGAGGCCGACAATGGTAAAGCTGTGGAGTCCTTTACTAAGATCGGCCTCGATGGTGACGAGTGTCCCCTGCGGGACGGTAGGTTGTGCCGTGTTTGTTCGTGCCACGCTCATATGTATGAGTGTAGCACGCGGAATTGGGTGTTGTGGCAGGTACGTTCCTAGGTAGTACGTCGAGTCTGTGGAGGAGCTCAGGTAGTGCTTGTCGGTAGCTACTGTTTGACGCGGGTGACAATCTCTCCGATGAGACCACGGTTCGTGGTAATGAGGAGGGTGGTGCGGTCGATAAAAGTGTAGATGAGCTCGCTGCCATCACCGCGCCCAGCAACGCGAATGTCGCGGTTGTCACTGGTGGCATCAATAAAGCGTGTGGTTGGACTGGACCCAATTAAGTCACTGAAGTCACGTACGATATTTGGTTCCCAGCGATACATTCCTCCGAGGGCGGTTTCAAAATCGGTAAAGGTCAGGATAATTGCAACAGCGTTCGGGTCGGTGCCTGCCACAGTGATGCCGTCGAGGTTGCGGACGAAGGTTCCGGGTGCAGTTAATGCAATTGCATTTAACACCTCACCACCATTGGCTGGTCGTGTTGTACCCGCTGGAGTGCTGATGAGTGGATAGACTTGTGTCAGGCCAGATGGATCGTTCGCCAATGTTTGGCGCATAGCTGCGAGTAGTGAGTCTCCATTCGTTGGCATGTCGATGGGGGTAGTGCGATCAACAATAATTGCACTCGGGACGTCTGGGGCGAGAGCACGTTCTGGCTCAGAGAGGTATTGAAAGAGCCACACGCTCACGGTCACTCCAAGGGCGATGGCGGCGGCGGCGACGATGACCACCATAAACCAAAAACTCCAATTACGTTCGGCGGCTGCGGGTGGGGTCGGCCGAAACGCGTACGTAGGCTGTGGTGGCGTTGCGGTTGGAGGTGCTGGGGATACGTGTTGCACCACCGATGGTGTTGGGGCGGTATCATCAGCTGGCGCTGGCGCTGGCGCTGGCGCTGGCGCTGGCTCTGGCTCTGGCTCTGGCTCTGCGTTCCAACTAGCAGGCGGTCGTTCGATACTTGAGGTAACTGGTACGGGAGTTTCAGCTCTTTTAGGTGCGACTGAGGTAGGTGTGTCAGGGGTTGGCGCGGATGGGGTGGCTACCGCTGGTTCTGCGCTAGCGGACGGCGCGGGTGTTGCAGTTGCTGGAGTAATACTTGAAGACCACTGTGGCGCGGGTAACTCAGTCGCTTTTGTAACAGTAAGCGTATCTTCGGCACGTACCTTTGGTTGCGCTGCCACGTGCGCCGCGACCGTCTGGTAATCATCACTAGTGGGCAGCGCACTCCCCTGCGCGGCTGAGCGAACGATGGCGGCACGCTTTTTAGGATCCTCAACAGTTTCTGGAGTTTGTTGGGCCTTCGCGGCACCCAGTTTACGTCGAAACCAGGCTGTGAGTGATTCGCCGATTGCGGGGAAAAGACGAAAATTACTACGTTTCTTCTCACTAACAATCTCGCCCCCAGCCACAGCGGTGTCTACGTCTTGGACGGTTTGGTCAGGGGTATGATGGCTGGTTTTAACATCAACGAAATGCTCGTCCACGGCTGCTTGCATGGTCGCTGCTTCGGTCACTGCCGCAGATGTGGCCACCGACTGTTTGGCAACGGGTGTAATGACCGTAATTGCTGGTTCAGTAGCCTGCGTCGTTTGTGGTTCTGGTTCCGCTATTGGGTCAGGGTGAGGTGGCTCGATTGGGGGCGGGGGCGGCGTAGTTGGAGCTGATTTCGACTCCAATGCTGGCTTTGGTGCTAGCTCAGACGCTGACTTTGGTGGCGGCGGAATTGGCATTGCAGCCGGAGGAGCAACTGGGGGCGGCGTAGCGGCGTCGTTCAGTACTGCTGTCGACTCAGTAGCTGCTGGTGTTGATTGTTGCTGCGTGCGCGCCACATCGTCGGCAAAGGTTCTGATGGTAGGCACTGCATGCGTCGAAGGTTTACTCATATATAGCTAATAGTAGCGTACTTGCGGAGGCTGAAACGGTGTTGTCGACAGGCAGGTTACGAAGCTGGCGGGGTTGCACCCTGCCGCTGGGCCCATTCGGGATCGCGTTGCGTGATAGACAGGCCAATTTTATCTCCCTCTACTTTACTGACAACGACTGGCACGACATCACCAGGATGTAAGATAGTTGCTGGATCTTCAATCCGGAAGGGGGCTATTTCTGAAACATGAATCAGGCCTTCGGTATACTCATTTAGTTTGGCGAAGGCGCCAAAGGCAGTTAGGTTCGTTACGGTTACCTCAAGCAGTTCACCAACAGTAAAGGTTCGCGTGAGCGCTGCAATGGTTGTCTGCGCTGCCAGCGCAGACGCAGCACGTCCACTGATGTACACGGTACCGTCGTCTTCGATATCTATTTCATCGACCCCCGTGTCGTCCTTAATACCCTTGATTGTCTTACCACCACTTCCAATCACGCGTCCAATCTCTTCGGGAGCAATTTTGAGCTGCAGTATGTTTGGTGCTCGGGATGAGACCGTTGGTCGTGGGGCGGGCAGTTCGCTGGTTATGGTTTCGAGTATGTGGAGTCGCGCGAGGCGAGCTTGCTCAAGTGCTGCGTGCAGTATGTGGAGTGGCACCCCGTCCACCTTAACGTCCATCTGGAGTGCCGTGACCCCTTCACATGTGCCGGCTACTTTAAAGTCCATGTCGCCATGTTCATCTTCTGGTCCCTGGAGGTCGGTGAGCAGCTGATACTGTTCTCCGTCAATCATCACGCCAGAGGCGATACCAGCCACTGGTCGGGTGATTGGTACGCCACCATCCATCAGAGCTAGGCTCGAGCCGCATACCGAAGCCATCGAACTTGAGCCATTAGACGAGAGGGTTTCTGAGACCAGTCGGATGGTGTACGGAAACGTTGCCCCATCAGGGAGTACGGGCAGGAGGGCCTTTTCAGCTAGCGCCCCGTGGCCAATCATCCGACGGTTGAAACCACCTACCCGACCAGTTTCTCCAACTGAGAAGGGTGGAAAGTTGTAGTGGTGCATGTACCGCTTAGCTCCCTCCTGCGTTTCCATGGTGTCGATGTGTTGCGCTGCGTCGGGTCCGGCAAGTGTGAGTACCGTAAGGATGTGAGTACTTCCACGATAAAAAATACCACTCCCGTGGAGTGCCGGTGAAATACCGCCGGCCTGCGCGTAGAGTGGTCTGACCTCATCGAACCCACGACCGTCTGCCCGCTTGCCATCGTGGATAACCCCACGATGCAGTAGGATATCGACCTGCGTCTCAAAGTAGTTACTCGGCGACCAGTGTGCCGGTAGCTCAAACGCACTCACCGCCTCTAACCAGCGCTCTTTTATAGTATGCAGGTGAGCCTTGCCACTCTGGCCGGAAAATAGAGCACGATAGAGGTCGTCACGATACTGCTCTGAGAAAAGGGTGGTGACCACCGCTGGTGTTGTTGGGTAGCTGATTGAGCGCTTGGTGCTACCGACTGCTGCCACTATGTCGTGCTGCCAACGTTCTAGCTGCTGGTGGACCTGACTCGCCGCTTCGAGAGTGGCAACAATGTCGTCCTCAGGTACCTCGTACGCCAGCGCCTCGATCATGTTAATCGTACCGTTTTTACCACAGGCAAACACTTCAAATGTGAGTGCTCCTGGTTCCCGCTCTGAGTAGGTGGGGTTAATTACTACATCGCCGGTGGTACGATTCTGTCCAATCCGAACTGCCCCAAGTGGGCCATTCCACGGAATATCAGATAATGCTAGGGCGAGGCTACTTCCCAGCACGGCTACTACATCTGGATCGTCCTCCCCCAGCGCGAGTACGGTTGCGACAATCTGCACACTGTGGCCGAGCGCTTGGTCGAACAGTGGTCGAATCGTCCGGTCAATCAGACGCGCCGAAAGTACCGCTTCTTCACTCGGTCGCCCCTCGCGGCGGCCAAAACGACTGCCAAGAATTTGCCCCGCCGCGTAAAATTTTTCTTCAAATTCAACCGATAGCGGAAAAAATGGCAGGGAACTTCGCTCGCTTCCCATAACTGCGGTGACGAGCACGACCGTCTCCCCCATCCGCATTACCACCGACCCATTTGCCTGTGCGGTAAGGTCAGTAATATCGGCAGTGATAGTTTTACCGGCAATAGTCGTCGAAAACGATTGGGAGTGCATAGCGTTCAGGTCGTTACTGGGTCGTACAGAAACGGGCGCAACCGATACTGACGAGGCCAGTCTGATTGTCGCGTTTGGTACACGTGAATAACCTACCTATCATACCGAGCTTTCGGATTGCCGCCAAAGGAAAACGCCGTAGTTTGCGAAACTCGGCGGGTACCAGGTGCTTAAAGGAAGTCGGTGTCTGAGCCAACGGTTTTAATCGTTGCACTACTACTCGATTTACGGGTGGTTTTTTTCGTGGCACGCTTTGTTGTTTTGCGTGTTGACGTTGTGCCGCTGCTCTTCGTGGGGGTGCGACGACGTCGAATGAGAAAGGTATTGGGGTCAGCATCCATGTCAATAAAATCATCGCAGGCCGCGCGCAGCGCGCTACTGGCACTCCGGCCAAAGGTAATCACCTCAACCTGACACCCGAGTGACTTAATGTACTCCACGGCTGGAATAAAGTCACCGTCCCCGGTTGCAAAAACGACCGCGTCTACCTTAGGAGCAATTTTGATAGCATCGACGGCCATGCCAACGTCCCAGTCGGCCTTCTTGGCGCCACCATAAAATATCTGCAGGTCTTTAGTTTTAATCTCGATACCGAGCTTCTCAAGCGCTTCAAAAAAAGCGTTCTCTTCTCCACTTTCTGTATTGACGACGTATGAAACAGCGCGGATGAGTTGCCGTCCAGCTACAGCTTGTTCAACCACTGCACCGAAGTTGACGCGTGCTTTATGCAAATTTTTTGCGCTGTGGTAGAGGTTTTGTGTATCGATAATAATTGCGACACGTTGTGAGGGGTGTTTAACAACACTCATAATATAGGTAGTTATAGTTTGTAAAAAAGCTTGGCGTGTTTCCAATATAAAAATGTCTATTCACGCTCCTTTTATAATACCACCCCGCGACAGTGTTTGTCGCGGGGTGGTACATCGCGTAGCTACGTGTAGGCGCACTACACCACTGCACGAGGTAGTAGTCCACTGTCGGTGTTGCGTGACCCTACTTCTTGAGACCAAGTTTTGCGATCAACGCCTGGTACTGGGCAGCGTCTTTTCGCGCCAAGTACTTCAGGTGCTTACGTCGGTCGGCGACCATCTGTAAGAGACCACGGCGTGAGTGAAAATCTTTCGCGTTCTTCTTCAGGTGCGAAGACAGGTCGTTGATGCGCTTCGTTAAAAGTGCTACCTGTGCTTCAGGCGAGCCGGTGTCAGTGTCGTGACGTTGGACGTCATGCACCGCATTAGCTTTTTGTCGTTTCGATAACATATTATGTTGCAAGTGAAGGTGGTTTGTGTGTAGATACGCAGCTCGCGCTGCCACCCGCGCCACCGAAATAACCCGCGAAGGTACCTATACTATAGCATATTCTGCAGATTTTTCAAGTCATGCCACGACGCGTGTGTCATGTCAAAATCGCCGCGCCGTACTGGTCGATAGCGGTTTTGCGTTGCGGCTATTGCCTACAAATTAATTTCAATTTCAGCTGCGTCACGTAGTTCATCGAGGTACGTGCCAATCAGTTGTTGCTGTTTTTGCTGCTCAATTTGTGCAGTCAGGGCGTCACGGATAGTATCGAGTTCGGGGAGTTCCCGACCAGCCTCAATCAATACATCGTAGGCTTCTTGCAGCTCGGCATCGGTGACGGTAAGGTTGTCGCCTAAGACGTCTTCGGCTAAGAGGGTGTCAACACTCAGTTGTTCGGCTACGTCGGTGTACAGCGAGTCGCGGTCCAGGCCGAGTTCAGACAGTTGGCTATCGAGTGCTTCGGCATCTCCAAATTGCGCCTCGAGTTCACTGATACGAGTTTGAATCTCTTCTTCGGTTGGGGCGTAGCCAGCTTCTTCCGCCGCCGCTACCAGTAGGCGGGTATTAATCAGGGTGTCGAGTACTTGTACTTCGTACGACTCACGAATTGACTGGTCCTCAATATCGAGGCCTTGGGCCTCAAGACTGGTTAAGGTTTCGTTGAGATTCTGAACGAACAAGTCCTGGTTAACGGGCGCACCATTAACGACAGCAATTGGGTCGGCGTAGTCGGTGGTGGTTTCGCCTGCCGCGGGAGCGGTAAGGTTTGTGTACGCGTACCAGCCGAGTACCGCAACGATAATACCAGCAATAAAGGCGAGGAGTGGACGATTACTACCCTCTGTTACGCCACTGTCGACCACGACCGGTGCAGCTGTGGTGGTATCAGCAGCGGTGTGGGTTGGGGTATCAGTTTTTGTCGTATCCTCAGGTGTATCCGTTTTGGCGGACGTAGTCGTGTCGGTGGTAGCAGTTGAGGTAGAGTCACTATCAGTTTTCTCCGACGTATCTGCTGTCGCAGCGGTAGTGGCGAGCGCAGATGTGGACTGCTCGTCGGTGGTTGTTTTAGATGGGGTTACTTCGGGAGTGGTACCAGCGGTATCGTTTGTTGGCTTCGGAGAGTCGCTGGTTTTTACCGACGCCGTGTCTTGCTTGTGCTTGTTTGAATCCTGCATACGCATCATTAGGTAATATGAGTGTAGCCTATCACGCCTGTGCCGACTGTCATCTTCACGAATCGGTAATCGTGGGCTGTAATCAAAAAACCGTTCAGGATACTCCTGAACGGTTTTTTGTGTGGCGTACCTAGGCGGCCGCCTCTTCTTCTGCGGCTGGAGCAGCTTCGGGAGCAGCTTCGGGAGCAGCTTCCTCAGCGGCTGGAGCAGCTGGCGCATCGGTCTTTTCGACGTCGACAGCGGCTAGACCTTTTGGTCCTTCCTCCAGTTCGTAGATAACAGTGTCACCTTCGCGCATATCGTCGAAGATGGTTTCACCCACTACTGAGCGGGCGTGAAAGAAGAGGTCTTTATCACCTGCTTCTGGCTTGATAAAACCGAAGCCCTTGTCTTCGATCATTTTTGCAATCGTTCCGGTTGCCATAACTTTTTTTGTTTGCTTGTGGTGCGCACCACAGGTGCGCACCCGTCTATTAACCCAAAACCTTCTACACCTGACCTTACTTCGTGCGCGTCTACATTTATATATGTATATGCGCGAGGCGAACTACGCCTGGAGGAGAACTGCTTTGATGGCTACAGTAAAGCACACATAGCGCAAAAAACAAGTATGTCACACTGGCGATCAACCACTCTTGCAACCGTAGCGCACCAAGCGACAGCTGTGTACTGTAGCTGCGCACCTGCATCTGGATAGATTATGCAAGACACATGGCATTTCTGCCCGGTTGCTCGTGGCATACTTATGGTATGACCAGTAACTAATCTAGTATATGTCGTTGCTCGTAATCGCTATTATTATTCTATTTTTTATGGTGCTACGGCTTAGTGCTCGGGTGTCAGAGCTCGAGCAGCGTATCACCTCATCGTCACTCGACAGTACTGCCAGTTCAGCTTCCGTCTCGGCTTCAGCAGAACCCAGTCCCCGCGAGCCCGCGCCGACGACGGGCTCATTGTCTGGAGTGCCGTCGCCTACACCGGCACCGACTACCCCTACCCCCCAGGTGGTATACCAACCAGCTGCAGTTCGGGCCACCGAGCTTCCGGTGACTGACCACGGTCCTGATTGGATGGAGCAGTTTGCTGCTTGGTTGGGTGACAATACACTCATCAAGATAGGTGCATTCTTCTTCTTTCTCGGGGCAATCTGGTTTGTCTCGTTTGCCATCGGGCAAGGTTGGATTAGTGAATGGTTACGGGTAGTGCTCGCGATTGGTCTAGGTATTGGCGTGGCTGCGCTGGGCCACGTTCGCTATCACCGAGCGGCCGACGATGCTACTGAGTACAATACATTGACAGTACTCGGCGGCGCGATTGTGATCGGTGCTATCTATGCGGGTCAGTTCTTGTATCTCCTGTTTCCCCCGCTACTCGCCCTACTATTGTTGGTGGTTACGATTGTGTATCTGGTGGCGGTTAGTGTACGGACACAAACTGAGTGGCTTGCCAGTGTCGCGGCGCTCGC
Organism: uncultured Candidatus Saccharibacteria bacterium; assembly: GCA_964655825.1. GTDB lineage: Bacteria > Patescibacteriota > Minisyncoccia > Phycocordibacterales > UBA918 > OLB19. The sequence continues at coordinate 3,750 of CAZZPW010000020.1, read as the reverse complement.
CAGCATAGTGGCACCACTGTTGGTGAACGAGGCGGAGCCATCAGTGGTAGGCTTTTTTGGCTACCTCTTTGTTATGGCACTCGGCGTGAGTGCCGTGGTGTACGTAACTACCTGGCGCACACCGCTACTAACGATGGTGATCGGTACCTACGGGTACCTTTTGACGGCACCCAGCGACAGTGCCGATGCCGTGCTCTGGATTTTCACAATCTGGTTTGCCCTTTTATTCTTTGCCAGCACCTCGGTCAGCTTGTTCCGTACGCGCGAACCACACCCCCTCGACCTTACGATTATTGGCAGCACCACGATTTTCTTTGCCTACATGGCTCACCAGTTCGCCCTCGTCCCCGCCGCGGCGCTGTTTATCGCTGCGCTGGTGACGGCTGCGATAGGTTACCTCTTCCGCTTAGATGGACTACCCGATCGTATTACTGTGGTGTATGCGGCGGCTGCCCTCTTCTCGCTGTTCGTCGGAACGAGTCTTCTCTTTTCTGGCTACACCTTGGCCCTCGCCTTTACCTTTGAAGTTGCCGTACTTTTATGTGCTGGGGTACGGCTGGGTTTCAGTGTCAAGACGCTTGGTACTCTATCAGCCTTATGGCTGTTACCGATTGTGTATACGGTACCCCTCCTGTATGCCCCAGAGTGGGAACGTGGGGTAGTGCATTCCGCGGGCGTGGCGGCGTATCTGCTGGCCGTTGCAATTGGCACTACGGCACTGTTTACGTTGCAGGCATACCGCACTACCAGCGCCCCACATCTCTTTAGTATTGCGAGCTACCTAACCGGTCTCACCTGGGTCGTGGCAGTCGTTGTGTGGGGTGTATTTTGTTACTGGCTCAATCCGGCGACTGACGATGGTTGGTATGTTCTGGCGTACCTCGGTTGGCTCGGTCTATCGCTCAGCGGCATGGTACTTGCAGCTCAGCGCATACTGCCTCACCAATGGTTTGCGAGTGCGCTTACCACCGGGTTGTTACCGGCACTCGCCTCATTCGTATCAGTGGGAAGTAGGCGCTGGAATGAGGGTGTGCTGCACATCGACGCGCTGGGATTAGTAGTTATCACGCTCGTAATCGGACTGTTTGCGGTAGTGAGTTATCGGCCCAAAGAAGTACGTTCGGATGACGATCTTAGAACGCTGGTTGGAGGTGCGCTGAGTATGTTTTTTATGTACGCTACCGTACTTATATGGTTAGTGAGTACCGCCCTGGTCGACACTACCGTGCTGACCCTCACGTTGGCTCTGACTGGTAACACACTCCTCTCGTACTTCTTGTTTGTCTTCTTATTTCGTACGGGGGCACCATCCACCTGGTCACTCGCAGCGGTATGGTCACTCCTGGTGCCAGTACTGTACTCTCTCACCGTCCTTGTGACACCATGGGATTCAGTGGCTGAGCCACATGCAGTTGCACTCTACGTGCTGGTAACCGTGATGGGGCTGATTGCGATTACGCTGATGGCAGAACCAGCCAGTGAATCAACGGAGCGTCCAGCCCAGCAGACCGCCATCGCTACGTTATGTATTGGGATTGCGTTGTACGCTGTTCGCATTGTCTGGTTAGCGACGCATACGGTGTTTGCGGATGATGATTACGCTGTCACCGCAGCGCTCTTAATTTATACTCTGGCAGGCCTTCTCGCCTATGTCTATGGTAACCAGACGAATAATCGTTCTGTGAAGCTTGCCGGTACACTACTATTGGCGCTCGTAATCGGCCGGTTACTGTTGATTGAGGTGTGGAGTATGGAGCTCCTCTGGCGGGTCATTACCTTCCTTGGTGTCGGTGGACTCTTTATTGCTGCTGCCCTCTTCGAACGAGATCATCAGAGCGGTGTACCACCACCGGAGCACCCGCCGCAATAGAGTGGTCGAGACTAAACCCGCACCGACGTATGGCACGGTGGTGCGTATGCAAGTTGGGTGCCTTACCCAAGTCGGGTGAGATAAATTGACAGCGCGGTGAGGTCACTGTTGGCTCGGATGATGCCCTGGTCTGAGATGTAATAAAATGCCTCATCAATCACAAATTTTTGGAGTCGCACCTCGTACGTGTTCGCCACGTTCGTCTGGCTAAAGTATTTTCCACGTGCGGTGTACCCGTAGCTGTTACCGAGGCTATCGCGCCAGTAGGAAACCGGTGCGTCGTGCCGGCTGGTAAAGAAATTATCTTGGGTATAGGTCTCAGGAATAGCGGCTTGGGCGGTTTGTACGAGGCTAAATCCCAACGCCAGTAGCGCCAAGCCAGTCAGTGCAGCTATGTATAGCTTTGTCATAATGCGACATTACTACCATATAATTCAATATAAGTCAATACGACCACCTGTTGAGCTCCGCTAGCTGCTTAGGAAAGGTCGTTAGGTTTAGGTAGCCAGAAGTGGTCACTAAAACTAAATCCTCTAGGCGTACGCCTCCTATGTCGGAGTAGTAGAGGCCGGGTTCGATAGTGATGACGTCGCCAACCTGTAGTACTTCGTCACTGCGAGTATTGAGGTGCGGGGCGGCGTGGATGTCGGTATCGACCCCGTGGCCAATAGCATGCACAAACCCCTCAGCGTAGCGAAACTCAGTCCCCTGCCCGCTGGTTTCGTAGCCCGCTTGTGTAAAATGGTCGACCACAGCCTGGTGCAGGTCGCGCCCGGCGACGCCGGGCGCGACCATACTAATTGCCAACTCCTGGGCGGCCAGCACCGTGTCGTACATCTGCTGCAACTCGGCTGGTGGTTCACCAATACAGACGGTCCGCGACATATCAGCCCAGTAGCCAGTGGTTTTTGAGCGCGGGTAAATATCAATTACAAGCGGCTGCCCGGGCAGCAGCGGCCCACTTCCCCGCTCGTGCGGCTTAGCACTGACCGGCCCGCCGGCGACAATGTGTCCTTCCGGAGACTCACAGTCGTAGCCCGCCAATACCTCGTCGATAATGGCGTGCGCTTGCTCCGCCAGGGGCGCTCTATCAGTTATGAGATACTCTATCACCGCTTGCATTGCGGCTTCAGTTGCCTGCTGTACCGCTTTTGTAGCTACAACTTTATCCATTATAATTCTTTGCTTTCACCATTCCGTAGCTCTACAAATGTGATGTCGTGTTGCGTGAGCTGGGTAGTAAAGAGTCCATAGTACAGGGCTACGCCATCTTCGTTGAGTAGCCAGTCGTGTACGGGAAAAGCTTTGGTTGGTTGTACTTCTAATGCGTAACGAATCGCATCAGCCGCTTTACACCATGGTCCAGCGATAGGTAGTGCTAATACCGGCACTGGTTTACCTGGATTAGTAAAGGCATCACCTGGGTAGAAGAGCTCCTCAGCAATGAAGTAGCCAGTATTTTGGACAATGCCAAAGTCTTCAAAAATTTCGACATGTTCTCCATCGTAGGCTTCTAGAGTTACGCCGGCGTGAGTTCCAGCAACTCTCCCTTCTAGAATTGAATGAGTAATACCCAGTTCTTGAAGTATTTTGCCGACAGCTGAGTTAGTAACCACGATCGCGTCAGGGTTCTGGGTCAAGATTGCGTGCAGCGAATCAGCGTGTAAATGATCAGCGTGCTCGTGCGTGATGAGTATGAGGTCAACATTGGTTACTTCGTCTTGACTGTGGGTAAAGCGACCAGGGTCAGTCAGGATTCGTTTCCCGTTAACCTCAATGAGTAAACAGCATTGTCCAAACTTGGTGATTTTCATATTCGCAGTATAGCAAAAAGGAGCCGTATTCGGCTCCTTGATTCATTTTAGTTTTCCTTGTAGCCA
>CAZZPW010000019.1:0-16485 GCA_964655825.1 uncultured Candidatus Saccharibacteria bacterium | reverse complement strand
CGGTTTTTGTGTGAGTCAAGGCAGTAGGCAACCTGCGTTGCCTACGGGCGGGATTAAACGCCGGAGCAATGTATTGAGTTATCTCCAGGTAGTCGCTGTGCCGGCAGCGCACTCGTATATACTGTTAAGGTATGTACATGATGTTTTTCAAACCAAGTGCCAATAAATGGTACCTGACGACCGCTGCTATTATTTTTAGTGTTATTGGGATTGCACACTTAGCGCTTATCTTGTGGCAAATGCCCGCAACAATTAACGGGTACTTTATTCCGTATGAGGCGAGTGGCTTAATTGTGGTACTTATGGGGTACTTAGCAACGCGCGGCTTTATGGCGGCAAATCGACTCTAGCCCTACCCAAAACGAATCTTGCGGCCGCCCTGACTGTGTTTAGGGCGGTTGTTTGATATACTCAACAGCATGTCCGATTCCGCAAGCCGAATACAAGAGATTGAAGCTGCTATGCTGCAGCCAGACTTTTGGAATGAGCCGCAGCAGGCGCAGGCACTGATCAAGGAATTGCAGGAGTGCAAGGATGCATTGGAAGGGAAAGGCAAGTACGATCGGCTACCCGCAGTGATTACTATCGTGGCGGGTGCCGGAGGTGATGATGCTGAAGATTTTGCACGTATGCTGGTCGAGATGTACCAGCGTTATGCAGAAACGCGAGGGTGGAGTGTGGCGGTGCTCGACAGCCACCCCAACGACCATAATGGCTACCGCAGTATCACCTTTACAATTACCGGTAAAGACGCCTACGGCACGCTTCGTAGCGAAGCGGGTATTCATCGTCTAGTTCGTATCTCGCCGTTTAATAGTAACGGAAAACGTCAGACATCGTTTGTGTTAGTCGAGATTTCGCCTGAACTACCCGAGGTAAACACCGATGACTTGCCCGAGGATGACCTTGATATCCAATTTGCCAAGTCGAGTGGAGCCGGGGGGCAAAATGTCAATAAACGAGAGACGGCAGTGCGTATAACGCACACGCCGACTAATCTTTCGGTGCATGTTTCGACTGAGCGCAGTCAGCAGCAGAATCGTGAAAAGGCTATGCAGCTTCTGGCGGGTAAGGTGTTTGCCTTCCGAGAAGCGCAACAGGCTCGAGAGTTAAAGGGTTTGGCGGTTGAGAAATCCGTCAAAATTGAATGGGGCAACCAAATACGTTCGTACGTGCTCCACCCGTACCAAATGGTGAAAGATCACCGCACCAACGTCGAGACGAGCCAAATTGATAAGGTGCTGGCTGGCGACATTCAGTTGTTTTTGGACAGCGCGCCTGGGCTGGAGTAGAATACTAGAGTTGGATCGACCACAGGATTGCTATGATTTATTTTGAAAACGTTTCTAAGGAATACAATGGTCAATCAGTAGCATTGCAAGATGTTACCTTCCAGGTCGACCCTAAAGAGTTTGTCTCGATTGTCGGACACTCCGGTGCTGGTAAGACGTCGCTCCTGCGTATGCTCATCGCCGAAGAGCGTCCGAGTAGTGGTCAAGTGTTTTTTGAGTCACTCGATATTCATAAGATTCCGCGGGCGAAGCTTCCGAAGTATCGCCGTAAAATCGGTACGGTCTTTCAAGATTTTAAACTACTCCCACACCTCACGGCGTTTGAAAATATTGCCTTTGCCATGGAGGCGAACGGCCGGTCCGATAGCGAGATTGCTGAAAACGTTCCGCAAGCACTCGGGTTGGTTGACCTCGATACCAAGTCCTGGAACTTTCCGCACGAGCTATCGGGGGGTGAGAAGCAGCGGGTTGCGATTGCGCGCGCTATCGTCAATCAGCCCGATATTATTATTGCCGATGAGCCGACGGGCAACCTGGACCCGATTGCAACCTATGAGGTGGTGCAGATTCTTCGCAAGATTAACGACCTCGGTACGACCGTCATCATGACGACCCACAATAAGGGTGTTATCGATGAGTTAGGTCGTCGCGTCATAACGATGGATGAGGGACGCATCGTGCGCGACGACCACGAGGGTAAGTACGTGTTATAACTATAGGTACGTATGTGGACAGGATTTAAGCGAGTAGTGCGGTCTGGGTTTGTTGGGTTTTGGCGCAACGCCTTTGTGAGCCTCGCAGCTGTGTTTGTGATGACGGTGACCCTCTTTGTCATCAGTGCTTCAATGATGCTTAATCAACTACTCGGTGTATCGCTACAGAATATTCAAGATCGAGTCGACATCAATGTCTACTTTAATACCGATGCCGAGCTTATCGACATTAATGCGCTCCAGAATGAGCTCGAATCGCTTCCCGAAGTACGTCAAGTTATCTTTACCTCACGCGAAGATGCACTGGAGGAATTCCGCGCTCGGCACCGCAACGACGAGCTCACCATTCAAGCCCTAGAAGAGCTGGGAGAGAACCCACTAGGCGCCTCACTCTCGGTCCGGACGGCCAATACCTCACAGTACGATAGTGTGGCGGCTTTTCTTGAAGAGCAGACTGATGTCATGAGTGGCGGTGTGTCACTCATCGACCGAGTAAATTATAATCGTAACCGTGAGGCCATCGCGCGCTTGACTGCTATCATCGAAGCGGTGGAACAGTCAACCATGGTGGCCTTGGTTGTGCTCGTTATTGCGGCGGTGCTGATTACCTTTAATACCGTACGCTTAGCTATTTACACTGCCCGCGAAGAGATTTCTGTTATGCGTCTGGTGGGAGCGAGTAATATGTACATTCGTGGCCCGTTTATGCTGCAAGGGATTATGTACGGGTTGATTGCGGGCCTCTTAGCGCTGCTCATTATGTACCCAATTTTATTATGGATTGGCCCTGCGACCGAGTCCTTCTTTGAATTTAATTTGTTCACCTATTTCGTCAACGACTTTGCAGAGGTATTCCGTGTGGTGGTTGGAACGGGGGTCATCCTGGGCTTTATTTCTAGTACCTTAGCAGTCTCACGTTACCTACGCGTCTAAGCTATGGCTACCAAGCGCCCGACACGCAAGACCAAGCGCACGCCCACCAAATACATCTTTGTCGTCGGTGGCGTAATGAGTGGTGTGGGGAAGGGTGTCTCTTCGTCTTCAATAGCGAAACTGTTACAGGCCCGCGGCCTTTCCGTTACCGCGATTAAGATTGATCCGTATATTAATGTCGATGCCGGCACGATGAACCCGACTGAGCACGGCGAGTGTTTTGTACTCAAAGACGGACTGGAGACCGACCAAGACATGGGGAATTACGAACGTTTCCTCGGGGTGGACTTACCGGCTAATAACTACATGACGACCGGTAGCGTGTACCTTTCCGTGATTGAGCAAGAACGTAATTTAGCCTACGGCGGTAAGAACGTAGAAGTGGTGCCCGACATCCCGCTGGAGGTGATTCGCCGGATTAAAAAAGCGGGTGAGCTAGCGCAGGCCGATGTTGTCCTGACAGAAATTGGTGGGACAGTCGGAGAGTACCAAAACGTGCTTTTTTTAGAAGCGGTTCGAATGATGAAGCAGGAGCAACCCTCCGATGTCGGGGTGGTGATGGTGAGCTACTTGCCCGTCCCTGGCAGTATTGGTGAGATGAAGACCAAGCCCACCCAGACCGCTGTCCGAATGCTTAACAGCGCCGGAGTGTTTGCCGATATGATTATTGCGCGGAGTCCGGCGGCGGTAGATGAAAAGCGTAAGCAGAAGATAGCGACGTTTTGTAACGTAAAACCCGAGGATGTGATTGCTGCTCCCGATGTGCCGAGTATTTATGATATTCCGCTTATGTTTGAGCGCGACCACTTGTCGACTCGTCTCTGCAACACCCTCGGACTCAAGCCAAAGCGACCGACGGACCTTACTGCCTGGAAGCGATTCGTGAAGAAAAGCCAGAATGGTAAAGATAGCGTGAAGATTGCGGTGGTCGGTAAGTACTTTAGCTCGGGCGACTTCGTGTTATCAGATGTGTATATTTCAGTGCTTGAAGCGATAAAATATTCAGCCTATAAGCTCGATCTAACACCAGAAATTACCTACCTGAGTGCTCAGCACTTTGCCGACAAGAAACGGTTACGTGAGTTGCGTAAGTACGATGGTATTCTGGTGCCAGGTGGGTTTGGTACCACCGGTATTGCGGGCAAGCTTAATGTTATAGAGTATGCGCGCAAGCAGGGTATTCCATACTTTGGCATCTGCTATGGTATGCAGCTCGCCGTCTTGGAGATTGCCCAAAATGTGCTCAAGCTCAAACACGCCAGTACCGAAGAGATAAACCCTAAAGCCAAAGATCTTGTCATTGGGGTGATGGACGAACAGCGCGAGAAGATCGCGCAGGGAGACATGGGCGGCACCATGCGTCTCGGGCAGTACCCGGCTGCGCTTAAACCAAAAACGATTGCGCGCGAGGCGTATAAAGAGTCTTCGGTACAGGAGCGTCATCGGCATCGGTACGAGGTTAATAACGCATACGTACCACAACTCGAAGCCGCTGGAATAGTTTTTTCGGGCACCTCACCCGACGGCTCACTGATGGAAATTATGGAGCTGCCGCAGACCGATCATCCGTTCTTTGTAGGGGTGCAGTTTCATCCCGAGTTGCAGGCGCGGCCGCTCGACCCGCACCCACTCTTTACTGGCTTCGTGAAAGCGAGTTACGAGTCTAAATAACACTATCCACGCAACCTACTTCGTTGAGCTGCGAAAAATCCTCTGCACCGTACCCATTCAGTACGGCTTGAGTATTTTTTTGCTCGCCTCGTATCTCACATACATAATGTCATTTAGATTACTCCCTGATTATCCTGATACGTGAGTGGTATACTGTGAAAGTTAATATGAAAAGATGAGTATGTATCAAGGAAACTGGCAATGTAGTAGTTGTGGCGGCAGTATCACCGAGCTGCCGTTTGAGCCACGGAGTGAGAAGGGACTGACCTGTCGCGCCTGCTTTATGAAGCAAAAAGATGGCACGCCATCGCCAGCAGCAGCGCCAGAAGTAACCACAGCGTCAGCTGCCGACGATCGTGATGACGCCCCACCCTTTGACCCAGAGGCTGCTCCGGGAGATGCGGCAGCGCCGACTCCACCCGAGTTTACAACCGCAGCTGCACCAACCGAGAAGCAGTCATTTACCGGCGAATGGCCATGTTCGGTGTGTGGCGGTACCATTACGAGCCTTCCGTTTGAGCCCCGCAGTACAGCCAACCTTAAGTGCATCGACTGCTTCAAACAAACAAAAAGCTAGCAGGGTACAGACACAGCCTGTACGCTGTGAAAGCATCCAACCACAGACGCGTAGTACACAATGAGACTGTCAGTAATGTAATACTTCCTATGAAAGGATTTTCACACAACCTACAAGAAGCAACCCACTCTAACGATTCCTTCCGAAAAGTGCTCTATACCGGAGCACACACACAGCTCGTTCTGATGACCTTACAGCCAGGAGAAGACATTGGGCTCGAGGCGCACGAGGGGCACGACCAGTTTTTCCGTTTTGAACACGGGACGGGTGAAGCCGTCGTGGGCGAAGAGACCTATCAAGTAGCGGCTGGTTCAGCTATTATTGTCCCGTCTGGTGCAGTTCACAATGTTACTAACACGAGCGAAACCGAACCACTAAAGCTGTATACGCTGTACGCACCACCTGAGCACCAGGATGGTACCGAACATGCTACCAAAGCTGACGCAGAGGCCGATGATGAGCACTTTGACGGCACTACGACAGAATAGCTGGACACTAGAGTGGGAAAGTAAAATATGCTAAGGTATGGGCGCGCGCATGTGCGCCCAGTACTGTATATTTTGGCGGATCGTCTAATGGTAAGCAAAGCTTGCTTGGACTGCGTTCGGAACATAACCACGAGCAAGCTCTCGCTTAGTTCCTCACTTGTCCAAGTAGGACACTTGGTTTTGGTCCAAGCGATCGGGGCTGAAACAGTCTGGGAGACTGTTTCAGAAGGTTGACTAGTATTCTTGAGCGAAAGCGAATAGAATACTGACAACCTGTACTGATCCGGTACGGATCGAGTCCTGGGGCGAGACGTCGGGTACAATTGAATAATTTGGCGGATCGTCTAATGGTAGGACACTTGGTTTTGGTCCAAGCGATCGGGGTTCGAGTCCCTGTCCGCCAGCTCTTAGCATAAATAGCCCGATGAGGGCTATTTTGCGTTAGAGCTGGCAGGACAGTAACAGTCCGGGGGACTGTTACGCTAGGACTCGAAGCCGTTGCCTACGATTATGACGCAGGAAAAATCGTGACAACGGGTACTGCGCCTGTAAGGCGAGAGTTCCTAGTCCGCCAGCTAATAAAAAAGACCATCAATCAAGATGGCCATAAAAAGAGGTGGGTACTCGAGCGGAGGACGTTAACCGTTATAGTTACGGCCGTCGGCTATCGCAGATAGATTCAACGACCCTCTCGGATCAGCTATCAGGATGCGGACGCTGGTGTCTACACGATCTTGCACTGTATTCTCGCAAGCCTACTGTTCTCACGATACTAGCTGGAGCAAGATTGCCCGAGCACCCATCCGGATGTTACATCATTGTGATTAATAAATAAAGCTCCAACATCGCCTCAGACAGCCAATTATCATGGTCGGTACAGGATATAACACGGCAGTGCAGTAGAAATCGTGGTATCGTAGTACAGTAACCAAACGATACAGACAACGTATGCAAAAACTTATCTTAGGAGTCGCCGTTTTGCTCATTATAATTCTCGGTGTGTGGTGGCTGAGCAATGGTGGCGAAAATACCGGTGATGACGACGCGGGCGCTTCAGCGACCACACCAACCACCGACCCGCTTGATGCAGTACTGGCATTTTATACTCCCTGGCTCGACGCAGTTCTCAGTACCACTACCGACCCGTACCAAGCAAACCTCAACACTAATGATGGTTTAAGTACTGCGGTACAGCTATACCTCGCCGATAGTCAGGGCGGGGAACTAGACCCGGTACTCTGCCAAACAGAGGTCCCGGAGGAAGTACGCGGTCGTGAGCTATTTCGCACTGACGACGAGGCTGAGGTGCAAATCCTCAGTCGTGGTTTGCCCGAGCGCTCACCAACCTTTGCGTTAGTTCGTCTCGTTGCCGTCGACGGTGAGTGGCAGATTAATGAGATTGCCTGTCGTAGTGGCGAGAGTGGTCCTGAGCGCGAGTTTACCTTTGAGCGCGAAGGGTATCTTCTTAAGAGTGTCCCCGAACCCTTAAACGATGACTATTGGCATTTGGTGTATACCGAAAATAATATTCCTGGACAAACGGTACCACTCTTTTTTGATGCCGAAAGCCAATGTCAGGTAGATGAAGGCGCTTTTTTCACCTGTGATGAGACACAACTGCAAGAAGCCACGTACGCTTCGGTACAGGGAAATATGACCGAAGCTGGTGTAGATGTACGCTCAATGTCGTACTAACACAAGTGGTCATTTCACATCGTATTGGAGAGGGATGAGTTATCACCGGGTTGGGGTCGCCAACTCAGGCTGAGTTTCTTATTATGAAGGTATGGAAACGGGTAACCTCCAAACTACGTTACACCGATTCACGCTCACGCGACAGCGCTTTGAGAGTCGACTACGATTTTTTGCGCGCTGTATGGTCGATATAGAGTCTGACTTCCACAAACAGTACGGACCGTTCTACCCCGACTGGGAAGCGACTCACGAAGCCTGCGAACAGTACCAACAGGCGACCGAAGATTACCTGCGTTCTCGAGATTTGATTACAATTGAATTCAAACTACTGCTCAGTGCACTTGATGAAGCTGAGACAGCCTACGCAGCTCGTAAAGCACGTAAACGGTTTACCGAGTTGATGGAGCTCTGTAATCAAAACGATGCGGTGACGCTCGGCGAGATTGATGATGATATTAGCAATATTCGGATGGTGTACACCATGATTGCTGAAGCCGAGCTTGAACGCGAAGACTAGCAACCAGCTACCGTAGGTACCGATTGATATTTTGTCGGTGCTCGGCGTAGGTTGGAGCACAGTAAAAGGCACCCCCAGCGGCATGTATATAAAAGAGGCAATCGGTCGCAATCGGATTAAGAGCAGCTAAAATAGCTTCCACCGACGGGTTGGCAATCGGGTGCGGGGGGAGTCCATCGTTTTGATACGTATTAAAAGGAGAATCAATCCATTTGTCTTGTGAGCGGGGAACTGGCCACCACGTGCCACCGACACCGGTGGCACGAGCGTACTGTAGTGTTGCGTCAAGCTGTAGGGGCATGTCTACGAACAGTCGATTCCAAATCACGCCCGATATCTCGCGCATGTCGGTAAAATCGTACGCTTCGCGCTCCAACAAGGAGGCGATAACCAGCGCTTCATCGAGAGGAATGACCGCATCGACATCGGCCGGGTAGCGCCGCACGACTTCGCGGTTAAAGCTGTCGATAAGTAGCTGGGCCACAGTGCTCGGGTCGGCGTCTTTGTGGACTACGTACTTACCCGGCAAAAAAGAGCCTTCAGGCACCTGTGGGTAGGCAGCCTGTACCTGGGTAATAAAGCTTGTTCGCTCGGTGGTGGTCCAATTAAGGATGCCACCAAAATTACGCGCGACCTCCTCGTGACGTTCACCAGCAAAGATAACTAATACCCGGCTACTACTCAGGGCAAGGTTTTGTAGCCAGGCTGATTGCGTGAGGTGAGCAAAAATGCGATCGAACCAGTCGTTGGCGGTTGGCTGGCGCGGGCTCTGAGCAATGTAGGTCGAGCGAAAGGTATCCACGTCGGGTTGTTCACGGATTTCTTTTCGGACAGGATCTACCCCAACCGGGAAGGGTGGTTCGACGGGGTCGGTTACGGTTTCAACCGCGAATTCAATGTGGTTAATAAGGGAGAGCACTAATGTAGCAGCACCGATACTGAATACTAGCAACACCACGAAAAAACTGCGGACCACCCAGCGCCAGGGTCGAGAGAGATTCATAAGCGGCTGTCTCCACATAGTGGGTATAGTATAGCAGTAACAGCGAGGGTGAAATTGTCTGGTATACTATACGCACCTATGCAATGGTTTGATTTCGCCATCTTGTACGCAATTTCGTTACCCACGTTTTTGGTTGTCGATCTGCTGTGGATTGGTATTTTTGCTAACAGCTTCTACCAGCAGCAAATTGGTCACCTTCGGGGTGACATTAACTGGTACGCAGCGATTGCGTTTTACCTTATCTTTTTGATTGGGCTCACCTACTTTGCGATTTACCCTGCCGCCCAAGCTGGTTCGGTCCAAACAGCACTCTTGCTCGGGGGTCTATTTGGGTTCTTTATTTACGCCGGTTATGACCTCACCAATATGGCAACGTTACGAGACTGGCCGCTCGCCATGACGTTAGTCGACATGGTCTGGGGGACAGTGCTAGGCGCTAGCGTAAGCGCATTGACGGTCATGGCCTACCTCCAGTGGTTTTAAGCTATGGCGCGCGACTCATTAATTACGTTCGTTATTTTGGTATCGCTCAGCCTGGTGGGTTTGTGGTATGTCTACGCCAACTACTACGAAGAAATTTATGATTTCTTAGGTGTTCGTATTCAGTACACTATGTCGGTATCGGAAGCGTTTATCTCGGTCACGATTTCTGATGAACCACACGAGTGGCGGCAAGGTCTGTCGGGCACACGTAATCTCGATGACCAAACGGGTATGCTTTTCGTCTTCGATAGCGAAGATCGGTATGGTATGTGGATGAAAGATATGAATTACCCACTCGATATACTCTGGATCGACAATGACTTTACCGTGGTACATGTAGAAGAGAATGTTAGTCCCGAATCCTATCCGAAAGTGTTTTCCTCACCAGTCCCCGCGCGATTTGTTCTAGAAGTACCAGCCTACACAATTGAGTCATTCAAGCTACAAGTAGGTGATGATGCGTTCATCCCGGTTGAAGTACTTCCGGAGGATTTACAGACAATATAATTATGGTATAGTATAGGCGCATCTGGTGGTCGCCCAGCCTTAGATTAATAGTGCAATTCGTAACCCGTACAGTTCGTTTTGTCATATTAATCTAGGGCTGGGAGGAAAGTCCGAACACACACGAACCCAATGTATTGGTTTCGTAGCATGGTAGCGGGTAACCCCCGTCCTCCGTAAGGAGCGAGGTGCGAGCAGAGACGTCCAGCGCGAAAGCAACGGAGCTCCCCAGTGGAGTAGCTTGATGGGTAACCATTGAGGTGAAACGGCTAAATCCTTACCTGTGTGCAAGGCCGTGCCCAGCCCTAGATTAATAATGCGAACGGCAGTATCTACCGTACTCGTCATATTAATCTAGGGCTGGGAGAGCCGCTCGAGCTGTGCAGCAATGTAGAGCCTAGGTATATGACCATCCCGTGCAACGCACGGACAGAATTCGGCTTATCGATGCCCAAAACACCCATAGAGGTGTTTTTTGGTGTGTGGTATGCTTAAGGCACTTATCGTTTATCGCAATTAAATATGGGAATGTTCACACCGCAGACGTCAACTGAGACCGATCCAATTGCACGAAGCTTACAGCGTGCCGCAACCGTCGTCAGTATCTTTGCCGTTAGTCTTTTACCCCTTATATTTGTACCTATCCAAGGGGTGCCGGTATTTGATGGCAAGATCTACCTAGCTGCGCTAGGAGTGAGCATAGCGCTTGTTTTCAGTGCGCTCTTGGTGCTCCGGGTTGGTTCGCTCACGGTACCTACCATTGGGACGCTGGCGGCCGGTTGGGCAGTGGTACTCGTGAGTGCGCTCAGTGCCGCGCTTTCGAGCGATGTTAGCGATAGTCTGCTGACGCTTTCTGGCGGGGCATACACGACAGTCACGCTGATGGTGGCCATGCTTATGATGACGGTCGTCATGGTTTTAGCCCAGACGGCGCGTGCCGGAAAGTGGCTTCTGTCGGCCTTGATGGGCTCAGTCGGACTCCTCATGGTATGGCATACGCTCCGGCTCCTTACCGGTAGTGACCTCTCATTTGGACTCTTTCCGCAACAAACTTCGAGCGTCGCCGGTGGGTGGAATGATGTCGCTATTCTGGCTGCTGGCTTTGTGTTGGCAGCACTTCTCACAGTCGGACACGCTGGACTGAAAAATTGGTTACGTTGGCTACTGTTTGGCGGGGTACTACTTTCCCTCTTTATACTGGTAGTCATTAATAACTCGGTCTTGTGGTCGCTTTTAGGTATCGTCTCGCTCACTATTGTTGTGATGGCTATCAGTCGTCGGCAGGTGGAGACCACGCCCAGCTTATTGCAGCAGGGTGGTAGTGGCTGGCTACTCGCGCTGGCGGGCGCTGTCTTTTCGGCTACACTGATCGTACTGTTTGGGGGGAGCGTGCTCCAAAATGCTCTCAATACGGCTACCGATAGCGCCTTTGTTGAAGTCCGTCCCTCGATTGACGCGTCACTTGATATTGTTCGTGGTGTCTGGTCTGAAGATGCACTAACGGGTGTCGGTCCCGCAAAATACCAAGATGCGTGGCGTGTACATAAATCGGAGAGTATTAACACAACCATCTTCTGGAATACTAACTTCGGCACCGGTCATAACTTTATGTTGACGCAGGCAGTCGAAGTTGGTGTACTCGGGCTATTGGCCTGGTTTGCGTTTTTTGGCGCCTTTATTGTCTCGGGTGTACGGACGTTCCTGACGACGGCTACGCAATTTAAAGACACACACTACCAGCTTGCGCTGACTGCGTACGTGCTTGCTTTCTTCGTTTGGGTCTGTCTGTTTACGATGAATCCAGGAGTACCCGTCTTCTTAATAGCGGCGGCACTGACGGGGGCGTACCTAGGGTTGAGCCTTACTCTGCGGCCGCGTCGGGTGCTGGCGGTTTCAATCCTCAAGAACCAACGTCTAGGGTTTGTACTGGTGGCCTCATTAGTAGTGATATTAATTGGGGTACTGTGGTTTCTTCAACTGATGACCCAACAGGTTATTGCAGCGACGATTCAGAATCAAGCCCTACAAACTACCGAGGGCGAAATCTCTGATGTAACTGACCGGCTGGCTAATGCACTTACGTTGTCGCGAAACGACAACATTGCACGGACCAAGGCGCAAATTCATTTACGCCAAATGCAGTCACTTTTGCAGGTAGTAGAGCCGACCGCAGAACAACAAGAGGCATTTCAGTTTGCGACCCGCGATGCCGCAGAAGCATCGCAAGTGGCCGTTGCTCTCGACCCAACTAATCCTGCCAACTGGTACGCTCGGGCACAAGTCTTTACGACCTTGGCACAGGCCCAGGTTGAAGGAGCAGCCGCCATAGCACGCGATGCCATTGAGCAAGCGGCTGCTCTTGACCCTAAAAATCCGCAGCCGTGGTACCTCGAAGCTGAGTTAGCGGTAGTAGAACAAGACGTCGACACCGCCCGCACTGCGGTTACCGAAGCTATTTCTCGTAAACCAGATTACACGCCGGCACTGTTTCTCTTAGCGCAGCTTGAAATTGCTGAGGGCAATGTAGAAGATGCGATTACCGTGACAGAGTCGATTATCTCGTTCGATCGCAACAACCCAGCTCGCTACTACCAACTCGGTGTGTTGTACCAGTCGATTGACGAAAACGAGCAAGCTATCGCTGCACTCTCCCGGGCTATAGGTATTGACGCTGATTACGCAAATGCACTTTACATCCGTGGTGTGCTGTACGCCGTCGAAGGGAATCAAGACGCCGCGGTGGCCGACCTAGCGCGGGTACTTGAACTCAATCCTGAGAGTGAACTGGTCGAAGCACAACTTGAGGCTATTCGCAGCGGTTCGATTGAGCGGTCGCAGGCCAGTAACGAAGCTGCGCTCGAAGAACTAGACGCAGCGGAGCCAGCGCAAGACGCAGATTCGCTGTCTGAAGCAGCTGCAGAGACGGACCTCATCACCACCACCACCAACGCACCTGAGACAGACGGCGTCGAAGAGGCGACTCCGGCCGCCGATGAAGCAGCTCCTGAAGACGCCGCAACTACTGAGTAGCTGACATGGTGCGTCGGGTTCTCGGGTTGGTATACAAAGAGGTCTCTGGCCTTCACCAAGCAGCCTACGTGCTCGCCTTGTTCGCCTTTGGCTCACAACTATTAGCTCTCATCCGCGACCGAATTCTCGCTGGCCAATTTGGTGCGGGCGCAACCCTCGACATCTACTACGCTGCCTTTCGGATTCCTGATTTACTGTTTGTCTTGTTTGCATCAATGCTTTCGGTATACGTACTGCTCCCGTACGTAGCCTCGTACGCCGAACGTGGTCTTCCGCAAGCAGCTCAGGCCTTGCTAGGGCAGCTGATGACCTTGTTCTTAGCAGGCTACGTGATGCTCGCTGGAGCGATAGCGCTGAGCGCACCATATTTACTTGCGTGGCTCTATCCCGGTATTACCGACCAAGCTTTGCTTGTCGCGGTGACACAGGTATTACTGCTTCAGCCAGTCTTACTGGGCCTGTCGAGTTTGTGTGGTGTGGTGACGCAGTACCACAGTCGGTTTGTACTCCACGCCATTAGCCCGCTCGTCTATAACGTCGGTATCATCTTTGGTATTCTCGTGCTGTATCCGCACCTGGGGTTGGTCGGTGTAGCAGCTGGTGTGGTACTGGGTGCACTCGGTCATGTTTTGGTGCAGTGGCCGCTCGTTCGAAACAGTCAGTTTCGATTCAGACCGCGTGTACAATTTGACTGGCCGGCGATTCGCTCGGTCGTGATGACCGCCGTACCACGGGCGTTCACGCTCTCGTTAAACCAACTCACGCTGCTCGTGCTCATCAGCTTAGGTACTGCCATGGCGGTCGGCTCGGTTGCGGTGTTCCAGTTTGCTTTCAACCTGCAGTCGGTACCGCTTGCAATTATTGGTGTCAGTTACTCAGTCGCTGCCTTTCCCACCCTGGCTAAACTCTATGCAGGTAATAGCCTGGCTAAATTTCAGCAACACATTATTACGGCGCTGCGGCACATTATTTTTTGGTCAGTGCCGGTTATTGCTTTGTGTGTGGTGTTACGCGCGCAATTAGTGCGGGTTATTTTGGGCTCGGGAGCGTTCGATTGGGAAGACACCCGCCTGACGGCTGCCGTGTTTGCCGTCCTTATTTTATCGCTCGTAGCACACGGTATTAACTTGCTCTTGGTGCGGGCGCTGTATGCTGGTGGCGATACCAAGACACCGCTCCTGGTGAGTATTTTTAGTACCGCAGCAACTGTAGCGTTTGCGTTTTGGCTGCACGGGCTCTATGTGGCCAACCAAGCGTTTCAAGCAACAGTTGCGAGTACTCTGCGGGTAAGTGACGTGGCGGGTACTGAAGTACTGGTTTTGGCCGTCGCCTACACGGCCGGCATCTGGTTGCAACTCATTCTCTTTGCGGTTGTGGCGCATCACCGATTTGTACTCGCGTGGCGTGAGCCATTACGGGTGAGCGCGCACGCTATTGTGGCGGCCATGGTCGGCGGCGGTGTCGCTTACGGGGCGCTCAACCTGCTGGTTGACGGATTAAACATAAATACCTTCATCGGGATTTTTCTCCAAGGCGTATTAGCGGGTGTGTTAGGTCTCATGGGGGTAGTTATAGCGTATGCGCTTATGGGTTCGGCAGAGCTGCGGGAGATGAGTCGCGCCCTATCGCAGCGCATTTTCAAGTCTGATGTCGTCGCGAGTCAGAAGCATGTACTTTAGCCAGTGAGTAGGGTAGAGTAATCGCACGAACCTATGGAGATTAGAAACTTTTCGATTATTGCCCATATCGACCATGGTAAATCGACCCTGGCTGACCGGATGCTCGAACTCACCAAGACGGTCGAAGCCCGTCTCATGAAAGCGCAGGTTCTCGACTCGATGGATTTAGAGCGCGAGCGAGGAATTACGATTAAAATGCAGCCCGCCCGAATGTTGTATGAGCATCAGGGGGAGCCGTACATACTTAACCTTATCGATACGCCCGGCCACATCGATTTTTCGTACGAAGTCTCGCGGGCGCTCAATGCCGTTGAAGGGGTTTTGTTGTTAGTCGATAGCACGCAAGGTATTCAGGCGCAGACCCTAACCACCTTGCAGATGGCTAAAGACCTCAATCTCACCATCATTCCGGTGGTAACAAAAATCGATATGCCGCACGCGCGACCCGATGAGATAGCGGCAGAAATTATGAAGCTCATCGACTGTGAGCGGGCAGATATTTTAGCCGCTTCCGGCAAAACCGGAGAGGGTGTGGCCGAACTTTTATCGGCAATTTGTGCTCGCATACCAGCTCCCCGGCCGAGCGAAGGGGGTGACTACCGGGGCCTGATATTTGACTTTGAGTACAGTAATCACCGAGGCGTGATCGTGTACCAACGAGTGTTTGACGGGGTGGTTAAAAAAGGCGACGTGTTACGATTTGCTAATAGTGAAAAAACCTTTACCGCGCTTGAGGTCGGTATTCTCACCCCAGCAGAAGTGCCTGTCACACAGTTAGAAGCTGGCGAGATTGGCTATATCGTGACGGGTATCAAAGAGCCTGGCGTTGCCAACGTAGGTGACACTGTACTGCCAGAGAAGTCGAGCGCGACACCACTCCCTGGCTATAAAGAAGCGCCTCCTGTGGTATGGGCGAGTGTATTTCCCGAGAGTCAAGATGACTTCACCATGCTTCGCCAAGCGCTCGACCGCTTACGTCTATCAGACTCCTCGTTGTCGTACGAAGAAGAGTCGTCGGGGGTTCTAGGACGAGGGTTTCGGTGTGGTTTTTTAGGTATGCTCCATATGGAGATTGTAACGGAGCGATTACGGCGCGAATTTAACTTAGAGATTGTCATCACGAGCCCGTCGATTTCTTACGAGGTCACCTGGGCGGACGGCAAAGTAGAGCATATTTACGCTGCGTCACGGTTCCCTGACCACGGTGATCCGGTCAGCATCCGGGAGCCATGGATACTCGGACAGATTATTTTGCCCGGTGAGTATATGGGTAATGTCATGACGTTGCTCTACGAACATGAGGGAACCGTCCTCGACACCGAGACCTTTAGTGACGGGCGGACAATTCTCGACGTAGAGATGCCACTACGCGAGTTAATGCGCGGGTTTTTCGATAAGCTCAAAAACGCCAGTAGTGGATATGCGAGTCTTTCCTATGAGATTGCTGAGATGCGTGCAGCGAATGTGACCCGGATGGATGTATTAGTGGCCGAGGAACTAGTACCCGCGTTTTCGCGCGTGGTCGGTATTGCGCGGGCTGAGACGGACGCCAAACTCATCACTGAACGTCTGTACAACAATTTGCCGCGACAACAGTTTGCCACTAAGATTCAGGCGCGGGTGATGGGTAAATTGACTGCCACTAAGAAATTATCTGCGATGCGTAAAGACGTAACCGCTAAACTCTACGGAGGTGATATAACGCGAAAACGAAAACTTTTAGAGAATCAAAAGAAAGGTAAAGAGAAAGCCCTGGCTCGAGGCACGGGGAATGTGCAAATCCCACCCGACGTCTTTATGAAAATGATTAAAAGTGAGTAAAGGAGCGCGAGCGACTATTACGAACTTTCTTCCCAATTCGCCCCTTTCCTAGGGCGAATTGCTGGAAGTGGTACACGTG
>CAZZPW010000018.1:0-16699 GCA_964655825.1 uncultured Candidatus Saccharibacteria bacterium | reverse complement strand
CCTAGACCAGGTGTTACTTTTTGGGTGCGGGTTGGCTTATAAGGGGTATGTCTGTCCCAAAACGAATCGTTGTGGTGGGTGGTGGTACCGGCACGTACACCCTGCTGCGTGGTCTTAAACACTACGTACCCGACGTGCACCTCACCGCGATTGTAACGATGGCCGACAGTGGCGGCTCGACCGGGCGCTTGCGCGATCAGTTTGGTTACCTGCCAGTAGGCGATGTGCGCCAGGCGCTCGCTGCGCTCGCGCCCGAGGACGACGCGCACCAAGAGCTCTTGCGCCAGCTGTTTCTGTACCGCTACGAAAAAGGCGAGGGGCTCGAGGGGCACAACTTTGGTAATTTACTCCTCACCGCCCTCAGCGACATTACCGGCAGCGAGGTAGCGGCGATTGGCGCAGCTGCGACGCTGCTGCGCGTGGCGGGGAGCGTCGTACCAGTAACCACCGAGCCAGCCAACCTGGTGGCGCAGTACGATACCGGCGTCGAGGTAGTCGGGGAGCACGCTATCGATGAGCAAACGGTGTGCCCGGGTGAGACTATTGCGGCGCTTACGCTGCGCCCACGGGTGGCGCTCAATCCCGATGCGGCGGCGGCTTTAGCCGCCGCCGATTGTATCGTCTTTGGGCCGGGCGATCTCTACACCAGTATTCTGGCGAACTGTGTCGTCGATGGGTTTGCGGCAGCGGTGGGTGCGAGTGCGGCCCGACGGGTGTATATCCTCAATTTGATGGGCAAAGCCTGTCAAACACAACACCTCGACGCGGCCGCACACGTAGCCGAACTCGAGCGCTACCTCGGCTGCGCCCTTACCCACGTGGTGGTACCCAGCGAAGCCCCCGCACCAGCCTTAGTGGCGCGCTACCAACGGGCTGGTGACACCGTCATCGACCCTGCCCCGTGGTCTGACGCACGCAAAGTACCGGGGGCTATTATTGCACCCGAAGCGACCACACCGCAGCCGGGCGACACACTACAACGCAGTTACATCCGCCACGATAGCACGGCGCTGGCAGCGCTTCTGTATCGACTCGCAATGACTGCGTAACCGGCCTGAAGCCGTAATGCAGTATCGTATAATGAGGGCATGCCTGAGGAGTCTATACCAAAGATGTCGCTCGATAGGCGAAGTCTTAAAGACGAACTCACCGCTGCGCTCGCGGAGGAGACTACGGTCGACCGTCCACAAGGAATACAGGTAGGTGAAGTGTCGATACGCGACGCCCGACGGGGCGCATCGCTCCGAGCCACGGCGACGGAGCGTACCGATATCCGCATTGCGTTTTGTACCAGCGATACCGACGTGCTAACCCCTGGTTCGGCAGCGCAACAACACTACGCCGACCTGGCGCAGTTTGTGGGCGAGATACATTTACTCGTGTTGAAGCCTGGCCGGGGTGCGGTTACGGTTGAGCGACCGATGAAGAATGTGTGGGTGTACCACGTCCCTGGTCGCCACAGCCTGCAGCACCTTATGCGCGTGTGGCAGACTGCCCGCCAGCACCTTCGTTTTAATACTGTCGTACAACCCGACATATTAGTGGCTACGGACCCGTTTACCGCTGGCGTGGCTACGTGGTTGGTGAGTAAATTGTTACACCGTCCGTGGCAACTGCATATTACCGAAAATGTTTTTAGCTTGGAGTGGATAGTGCGCAGCCGCGAGCACAAACGGCGCCATCGAGTCGCAAGATTTGTAGCTGGTCGAGCAACCAGCGTGCAGGTCGCCAATGCCCGTATCAAGCAAAGTGCCGCGGCGTACTGTAGCCGCGATACCGACATTTCGGTTTTGCCACACCTCTACAATTTGTCGGCTTTTCAGGCACCGCAACCGGTCAATCTGCGTGAGCAGTACCCACAGTACAGCATGCTTATCATGGCCGACGGTTTGTTTACCGCCGATAGTCCATTGCACGATGTGTTTGCAGCGATTCATAAGCTTCTACAAAATCCTCGGATTGGTTTGCTGGTCCGTGGGACTGGCCGTGCCAAGGCTCTGTTTACGCAAAAAGTTGAGCTACTCAATATTGCGCCACAGGTGGTATGGCTCGACTCGAGCGCCGACCCGGTGCCGGCCTACCAGAGCGCCGACATATTTATTGAGACGGGTACCGACAGTGATGCCAACGAACGTCTGTTGCGAGCCATCGCAGCCGGTACGGCAGTAGTTTGCTACCATAACGATTTTCGCGATGGCATACTCGAAGATGGTGAGACTGGGTTTATGGTCCCGGCAGGGGAGTCGTTTATGCTCGGGCAGCAGGTGCGCACGTTGGTAAACGACAGTGCGCTGCGCGCCCGGTTTGCGATGCGCGCGAAGCAGGTAGCGGCAGAGCAATTGCACGAAGATGTGCATACCTACTTTCAAGCTTACCGCGACAGTATTGCGAGCGCGATTGCGCCGCTACCGCAGACTGTCGATACCAGCCCAAGTGAAGCGGAGCCAGCGCCAGAAATGGTCGCCATGGCTGAGCCGACGCCACTCGTTCCGGTTGAGCGACCAACGCCAACAGTCCCGGTCCCACCGACCCCAGCAGCTTCTGCACCGACTTCTCCCGCTACCACGTAATATGCTATAGTGGGGCACATTAGTGTTTCTAACCCCATAGCTCTACCTGTATGAAAGACATTTGGCAGCTCGTAGTATTTGGCGGCATTGGTGCCGTTCTATTTTTACCGCTCGTGGTAAGCGAGAGTATGTTCTTCCCGTTTATTACGGGTAAGAACTTTGGGTTTCGGATTATTGTCGAGATAACCTTGGCAGCCTGGATACTCTTAGCGCTCTACGACCCGCGCTACCGCCCACGCTTTTCGTGGCTGTTACCCGGTCTGGGGGCACTCTTGGTAGTGATGTTTTTGGCGAACTTCTTTGGCGAGTACGCACCGAAGAGTTTTTGGAGCAACTACGAACGGATGGACGGCTACGTCACACTCGTGCACTTCGCGGCCTACTTCTTTGTCTTGGGGAGCGTTTTGAGTCACCGAACCGTCACGTTGTTTGGTACCCAGATGAGTACCTGGTACGCCTTTATGGTCACGGCGCTCGTCGCTGCAGTAGCGACGTCGTTTACGGCTTTTCAACAGTTAGCCGGGATTACCGAGACGACGATGGGGTGGCGGATTAACGGTAGCTTGGGTAACGCTGCCTACATGGCTGTTTACATGCTGTTTAACGTGTTCGTCGCGCTGTGGGTGGCGCTGCACAGCAAGCAGCGGTGGCTCCAAGTGGTAGCAGCGGCGTTAGCCGCGGTCTTCGTCTTTTTGCTGGTACAAACCGCGACGCGCGGTACTATCTTGGGGTTGGCGGGCGGTACCTTTTTAGGGGCACTTTACATTGCCGTCTTTAACACGCAGTTTCCTAAGGTGCGTAAGGTTGCCGTAGGTCTGGTGCTTACGGTGGTGGTACTGGTTGGCGCCCTGACAGTGTTTAGAGAATCTAGTGTGGTGCAAGATAACCTCATCCTGCAACGCGCAACGGCCATTAACCTCACCGAGCTTAACCTTCGGATGGAAATTTGGGAGATGGGGCTCGAAGGCGTCGCTGAGCGACCAATTCTCGGCTGGGGGCAGGGTAACTTTAACTACATCTTTAACGAGTACTACAACCCGTCGATTGGTGGGCGCTCCGAGGAGTGGTACGACCGGGCGCACAACATCTTTGTCGATTGGTTGGCAACCGGTGGCGTCTTGGGCTTAGTAGCGTACTTGAGTATTTGGGTGGCGGCCGCCTACTACGTGCTAATTGTCCCGCATCGCAAACGCGACGAAACACCTATTTTTAGTGTGACCGAGCGGGGCTTGCTCCTCGGTATTTTTGCCGGGTACTTCATTCACAACTTGGTGGTCTTCGACAACATCGTGAGCTACATTTTCTTCGCGATTATCTTAGCGTTGGTGCACAGCAAGGTAACTGAAGCAAAGACCGGTTGGCCCGCGGCCAAGATTGAAACGGGTGTTATAACCAATGTCGTGACACCGATTGTGTTGGTGATTATTGCGCTGACGGTCTATATGGTGAATGTGCCGAGCATGCAAGCGGCGGCGGACATTATCGACGCCTATCGCTCGAGCGACCCAAATGAGCGCTACGAGGCCTTTGAGCGTGCTTTCGCCCGCGATGGCTTCGCCCTCCAGGAGGTGACCGAGCAGTTTGTGCAGCAAGCACTCACTATCGGCAGCAATCAACAGATACCCGAAGAGATTCGTCAGAAGTTCTTGGGTCGGGCCGATGAACGCATTCAAACTCTGATTGCGGAGCGGCCTACCGACGCGCGCGTGTACGTGTTTGCCACGAGCTTCTACCGTAATACTAACCAACTCGATCGAGCGCGCGAGTACGCCGCCCTAGCCCAGCAGTACTCACCCGAGAAACCATCGATTATCCGCGAGCAGGGAATTGTCGAGTACCAAGCCGGTGACTTAGCGGCAATGCGTGAGTTTATGCAGCAAGCCTACGACCTCAACCCCGATAACCGCGACGCGCAGATTGCTAACGCGGCTGCCTACATCGCGACCGGTGCTCCCGAGGAGGACTGGCGCGGTATGCTTACCGCACCAGCGGTCGAAGACCTCTTTTTGCGCGACCAGTTTGTGTTAGTAGCGGCTAACCGCGCCCAGAACTACCCGCTCTTGGAAGAGATTTTCGCCGACCGCGTGGAGCGACAGCCAGACAACGCCCAGAACTGGGTAAGTCTCACCTTTGCGCAGTACGAGCAAGGTAATGCCTCGAGTGCAATCGCCACGCTCGAAGAGGCGGCCGTGGCCGTACCCGATTTAGCCCCCGTTACCGGCTGCTTTATCGACAATATCGAAGCTGGTCGACCAGTCCAAGCAGGTTGTTAACCCCCATGCTGCGCCACTACCGGCCGAACGTACCACTCGCACCCTACACCACCTTTAAGACCGGTGGTGCAGCCGAGTATTTTACGACGGTGACAACCCAAGCTGAGCTACAGGGAGCGCTGGCGGAAGCCAGCGCTCCCGCGCTCCCGGTCACCATTTTGGGTGGGGGGAGTAACGTGTTGGTGGCCGATGCTGGGGTGGCCGGGTGTGTCATTAAAAACCACATCACTGGTTGGCACGTTGCCCCACCAGCCGACGGTGTGGTGAGGCTCACCGCTGGTGCCGGTATGGAATGGGACGAACTCGTCGCTCGCACCGTGGCCGAGGGCTGGTGGGGCCTTGAGAACCTAAGTGCGATACCGGGTTCGGTCGGTGCTACCCCCATCCAGAATGTCGGCGCCTACGGGGTTGAGGTAGCAGAGCACATTGTGTCGGTCGCAGCACTGCATCGCGACACTGGCAAAGAGCACCACTTCACCGCCGCCGACTGCGGGTTTGGCTACCGCGATTCATTTTTTAAAACTCCGGCTGGTCGTGCTTGGGTCGTAACGAGCGTCACCTTCGCCCTCAGTGTCACTCCACAGCCCAGACTACACTACCGCGACCTGGCTGAACATTTCGGCACTGCGGTGCCAACGCAAGCCGACATTCGCGCGGCGATTTGTGCTATCCGGGCACAAAAGTTTCCCGATTGGCACCAGGTAGGTACAGCCGGTTCGTTTTTTACTAACCCGGTAATTACTGCCGCGGCGTATCGCGCGCTTCGAGCTAGCTACCCCGACGTACCTGGTTTTCCTACCGCCACGGGGGACGTAAAAGTGTCGCTGGGGTGGATACTCGACAAGGTCTGTGGCTTGCGTGGCTACTACGAAGGAGCGGTGGGGTGCTACGAAGGCCAGGCGCTGGTGCTCGTGCAAACAGGTGGAGCCGATACGAGCGCAATTACGGCGTTTGCTCAGATGGTTGCTGAGCGGGTGCACACCGCGACTGGGATTGCCATCACCTGGGAGGTCACCCCGATTGGTTAAGTTGTACACAACTGTGGCGCGGTGCGTATTGTACTGGCCGACGTTGCCAGCAATAATAGATGTACACGATAGCTTGAATCGGGTGGTACAGACGTAAGCGTCGTTTAGGGTCGAAAGGTATTACTCAGGTAACTAACGTATGCTATGCCAGCAAAAAAGAAAGTCGCGCGCAAGCCAGCTAAAAAGGCTGCTAAGCGCACTACGCGCAAGGTAGCAAAAAAAGCTACTAAGAAGCGGGCGGTCAAAAAGGCAGTCAAGCGCGCAGCCCCCAAGAAGCGCGCCACGAAAAAGGCAACCCGCCGTACGACCAAAAAGGTCACTAAGCGGGCGACCAAAAAGACGACGCGCCGCAAGCGCTAACGACACCAAAAAACTGCCCGTACGGGCAGTTTTTTGGTGTCGCCCGCCACACCTGGCCAGCATCGGTATACGTGGTATCATAGCTGGCACTATGTCTTTTTTAGATAAATTTTTCGGCCCCACCTACGAAAAAGAACTCAAACACATCACTCCACAGGTGGCAGAAATTAACCGACTCGAAAGCACCCTCACACCCCTTAGCGATGAAGAGTTAAAAGCCAAAACAGAGCATTTCAAAGCTCAGCTCGCCGATGGCGCCACGCTCGACACCATCCTTCCCGAGGCCTTTGCGTGTGTCCGCGAAGCCTCTAAGCGCACGCTCGGGTTGCGGCACTACGACGTGCAACTGATTGGTGGTGTTCTCCTCCACCACGGGCGCATCACCGAGATGCGCACCGGAGAAGGTAAGACACTCGTCGGTACCCTCCCGGCGTATCTTAATGCGCTCGCAGGCAAGGGCGTACACGTAGTGACGGTCAACGACTACCTTTCGCGCCGTGACGCGGTGTGGATGGGGCAAATTTACGATGCGCTCGGCCTCAGTACGGGTATTATCAATCACCAGGTCAGTTACCGGTACGACCCTACCGCTGGCGACGACCGTGAGCGCGACGAACACGGGGCCTACAAGGTGGCCGACGCATTTCTCGCCGAGTGTACCCGAGCCGATGCGTACGCAGCCGACATTACCTACGGTACGAACAACGAATTTGGCTTCGACTACCTCCGTGACAACATCGAATTTAATAAACAGAACTTACGCCAACGCGGGCACGCCTTCGCCATCGTTGACGAAATCGATTCAATTCTCATCGACGAGGCGCGGACGCCACTAATCATCTCCGCACCCGCACCCGAGGGTGAGAACCTCTACACCCGCTTTGCGCACATTGCCGGCGGTCTACAAGCGGGTACGCACTACACCATCGATGAGAAGCTCAAAAGTATCGAGCTGACCGACGCTGGTATCGAAGCTGCCGAGCAAGCTCTCGGGGTCGACAATATCTATACCGACGCGGGTATCAAGTACGTGCACCACCTCGAGACGGCCGTTAAGGCCAAAGCCCTGTACACGCGCGATAAAGAGTACGTTGTCCGTGATGCCGACGTAGTTATTGTCGATGAGTTTACCGGTCGTCTCCAGCCCGGGCGCCGTTGGTCCGACGGCCTCCACCAGGCGGTTGAAGCGAAGGAGGGGGTCACAATTCAAAAAGAAAGTCGTACCTACGCCTCAGTTACCTACCAAAACTTCTTCCGTCAGTACGATAAATTGGCGGGTATGACGGGTACCGCGCTCACCTCACAAGAGGAGTTTTATAGTGTCTACGGGCTCGATGTGGTACCAGTGCCGACCAACGTACCAGTCGCTCGTATCGACCATAACGACCTCATTTTTCAAACCGAGCAGGGTAAGTTTCAGGCTATTATTGCGAAAGTAAAAGCGGTGCACGCAACCGGGCAACCCATTCTTATCGGTACCGCCTCTATCGAGAAGAACGAGCAGCTCAGCCAGGCTTTGCGCCAAGCCGGTATTACGCACGAGATGCTCAACGCTAAGAACCACGAACGCGAAGGAGAGATTATTGCAGCCGCAGGCCGCCCAGGCGCGGTTACCTTAGCCACGAACATGGCCGGTCGCGGTGTCGATATTAAGCTGGGTGGCCCAGAAGCAACCCCCGAGCAGGCTGCGCAAATCCGCGAGTTAGGTGGGCTGTTTGTGTTGGGTACCGAGCGTCACGAGGCACGCCGTATCGACAACCAACTTCGCGGGCGGTCTGGCCGCCAGGGTGACCCAGGCGCTACGCAATTTTTTGTATCGATGGAAGACAATCTTATGCGCGTCTTTGGTGGTGACCGCATCAAAAACCTAATGGGGACGTTTAAAATCCCTGCGGATCAACCCATCGAGAATCGTATGATAACCAAGCAACTCGAGACCGCCCAGACGCGTATCGAAGGCTTTCATTTCGATGCCCGTAAGCAAGTGCTCGCCTACGACGATGTGCTCAACAAGCAGCGTCAGGTAATCTACTCGCGTCGCCGCCGACTCCTGCTCGAGGATGAGGCCGAGCTCGATGCGGTGGTGGCCGAACTGATGGCAGTCCACCCCGAAAGCACCGAGGTGCTCGCTAAGCGCGAAGTCGAGCTAGGACGTGCCGACTGGCGCCGTCTCTTACGTACGCTCGTTCTCCAAATTACCGACACTATTTGGGTCGAGCATCTCGAGGTGATGCAGTATACCCGCTCGAGCGTTAACTTACGCGCCTACGGGCAACGCGACCCCCTCAACGAGTACCGTAAAGAAGGCAACCGGCTCTTCAACGAGCTGCAGGCGACAATCCTCGATCGTGTAGCTCAGTCACTACCACACGTGCAACCGCGGGTGGTTGAGGCAGAAGCCGCCGAGCAACAAAAACAAGCTGCCCGGGCGCAAGAGCAGGGCGGGGGGAGCGCGGCCTCAACTCCCGCGCGTCAACCCCAGCGCACCACGAGCAGTACACCCGGACGGAACGAGTTCGTCACTATCTCTAACGGCGAAAAAACCGAATCAATGAAATACAAAAAAGCTGAACCCCTGATTGCCTCAGGCGAATGGCAATTAACGAGTAAATCTTAAGCTATGCATATTACGATTCTTAACGGTACCGCGCGGCACGATAATATGTCTCAGTACGTAACCCAGGCGGTAACGAACGCGTTTAGTGCCCACCCAGTAACGGTCACCGCGACTAGCGTCGCCGAGCACGTGACGGCTCCGGTTACCGTTCCGCCGTGGGGCGAAGGCGGTGCCGATACGGTACCGACGGCGTGGAAAGAACTGGTTACCGCTACCGACACCTTTGTCTTTGTGTTACCCGAGTATAACCACAGTTACCCGGGTGAGTGGAAGCTCCTTATGGATAGTCTCTTTAAAGACTACGCTGGCAAGCGAGCTTACGTAGTTGCAGTGGGCGGGGGGCAATTCGCTGGGGCCCGTGTGCTGGAGCACGTACTGCCCGTGTTGGTTAATTTTCAATTTCGCGTTGGTAACGAGCGGTTACACATTGCGCACGCCAGTACGACTGTATCGCGCGACGGGCAGGTGACCGACAGTGCTACCCGCGAGCGACTCGAGCAGTTCGCTACCGCGGTAGCGGCCGCGCAGCCTAACGATTCGTAATATGGTACATCTTCTCTCACGGTTACTTCTGGGCACCTTTGCGCTCCTCCTGACGGCGTACCTGGTGGCGGGCATTTCAATTGACGGGCTCTATACGGCAATTATCACAGCTATTATTTTGGGTATTTTAAATGCCGTGGTCAGACCCATTCTGTTTATACTCACCCTACCGATTACCATCATCACGCTCGGGCTTTTTCACTTTGTTATAAATGCTGGTCTGTTTATGTTTGCCGCCTCCTTTATCGATGGCTTTAGTGTCAGTTCATTCTGGTACGCGCTGCTGGGGTCGCTGCTGGTGTCAATCATCAACACCGTTGGCTCACGCTTCTTGCGCTAGGTGGTACGCGTTCACGTCTGACGTAAACTCCAACCAGCCCAACTACTATCTCTTTGGCCTTCCGGCGGGAGGAATACCCGTAGCACCCACGCTGGCTACCTATCACATGTGATAGGTAGCCAGCGTAGTCGTGTAGCACAGTGAGTCACCGTTTACCCTCTACCTATCACACGTGATAGGTAGAGGGTGTTATACTTCAAAGAAGTATGAGTCGAAAAAATCGTGAAATAACCAATGCCTTACTTGAGCAGGTCATCCAAGATGCGATGGTACGTTTAGGGAATCCACACAGTGCCCAAAATTTTATCTCTGACGTATTGACACAACAAGAGCGACTCACGATCGGAAGAAGAATACTGATAGCTCGCTTGTTCGTTGAAGGGTATAGTGGTGCTGAAATTGCAGATGTAATGCCGGTCAGTCCGAACACCCTCAGTCGCATACGTCGATGGCTTGAAACAGACATACCCTACGCTGCGATACCTTCACCACGCGAGACAACACATCAGTCGCGGCCAAAACGTACGTCCAAAGCTGACTACGGAGCACCTTTTAGTTTTGAACGGCTCCGAAAACAGTATCCTATGCACTTCCTACTCTTTAATTTAGTGGCAGAGTTGCGCAAGCCAAAGTAGCACAGTCGCATCTACCTATCACATGTGATAGGTAGATGCGACTGGAGGTGTTGTTGCTTGTATCTTTTGTGAAGAAGAGATATGTAATCATTAACGGGTGATTAAGCAGTATATCGGTATCCCTCGGCTACCTATCACATGTGATAGGTAGCCGAGAGTGAGGAGTAGTATTTTCTGTTTGGGGTATACACATGCTCTCGGTGGAGTAGTCGGGATACGAGAAGTGTGGTACGTTAGAGCAACGTTTTTGCGGCTTTGTGATTCTTCACCTGCCGCTCACTCGTGTGTATATGGCGAAATTTGTTGATCAATTAACTCTTTCAGCGAAAGCCGGCGACGGTGGTGACGGGGTTGTGCGTTGGCGCCGCATGAAATACAAGCCAAAAGGCGGCCCCGCGGGCGGTAACGGCGGTGATGGTGGTGATGTGTACGTACGAGCGGTACGCGACCGCAATCAACTCGCCAAGTACACGGGTAAAAAAGAATTTATTGCTGCTTCGGGTCAACCGGGGGCGGGGAACAGTCTGCACGGAAAAGGTGGCGACGATCTTTACATCGACCTGCCCGTTGGCGCTCGGGTGACCGACACTACCCACGACCGCAGCTTCGAATTAACGTTCGAAGGTGAAGCGGTAAAGGTGCTCACGGGTGGCACCGGTGGGTTGGGCAACGAGTACTTTAAGTCGTCGACGAACCGCACCCCTCAGCAGGCAACGGCGGGTAAGCCAGGTGAGTCGGCTGAGCTCAAGGTAGAGGTTTCGTTAATTGTTGATGTCGGTCTGATTGGTATGCCGAATGCCGGTAAGTCGACGCTGCTTAATGCGCTCACGAACGCGCAGTCACACGTCGGTGCCTACCCGTTCACGACGCTCGAGCCACACCTCGGCGATCTCTACGGGTATCTCCTGGCCGACATTCCTGGTCTTATCGAGGGGGCAGCAACGGGGAAGGGACTCGGACACACCTTCCTACGACATGTGACCCGCACCAAAATGCTCTTACACCTCGTTTCGTTGGCTGAAGTAGAGCCGTTCGAGACATACCAGATCATACGTAGTGAGCTGAGTGCCTACGATAAAACTCTCACAGACAAGGAAGAGTGGATTTTACTATCCAAAAAAGACCTTGTAGATGAGCCATATATTCAGGATACCGTAAAAAAGTTTGACAAACTTAAAAAGCGTGTGTTTGTTATCAGTCAAAACGATGCAGAAAGCATTAAAAATCTCTCTGATGCACTTGTGGCGCGGTTGGCAAACTCGTAAAATAACGTCACGCTATTAATACTTTAAGCTGAAACCACCTTACTATGAGTACGTACACCACGACCGTTGGTATCGAAGTGCACGCCGAATTAACCACTGAGTCAAAAATGTTCTGCGGGTGCACCAACGACCCGCACGCGGGGACTCCCAATACTCACACCTGCCCAGTCTGCCTGGGGCACCCCGGCACCTTGCCCGTAGTAAATGCGGCCGCAGTTGAGAAAGTACGCTTGGTTGGCGAAGCCATCGGCGCGTCACTCGCAGATTTTAGTGAATTTGACCGCAAGAATTATTTTTACCCTGACATCCCGAAGGCGTACCAAATTAGTCAGTACGCCTATCCGCTTGTTACCGGGGGTGAGATTGCGAGTGTAGCTATTACGCGTATCCACCTCGAGGAGGACACTGCTCGTAGTCAGCACGATCAGGGGAGTGGCAGTTTAGTCGACTTCAATCGAGCTGGTGTACCACTCATGGAGCTCGTCACCGAACCAGTCATTCATACTGCTGAGGCAGCAGGTGCGTTCGCCCGAGAGCTGCAGCTGCTACTCCAAACACTTGGTGTCTCACACGCCAATATGGAACGTGGCGAGATGCGGGTAGAGGCCAACATTTCAGTCAGCCAGACAGATACGTTTGGTACGAAAGTGGAGGTTAAGAATCTTAATTCGTTCCGGGCTATGGAGGCAGCAATTACCTACGAGACCAAACGACAAGTTGCACTGTTAGAAGCGGGCGAAACGGTGCTACAAGAAACTCGTGGTTGGGACGAGGCTAAAGGCAAGACGTTTTCACAGCGCACCAAAGAGACTGCCAACGACTACCGGTACTTCCCAGACCCAGACATTCCCAAGTACCAATTTGCCGAAGTAGACGAAATGAGTAGTTCTCGGCTAAACGAGAAAATGCCTATTTTACCTACTCAAATACGCGAGATGTACACAAATCTCGGAATCTCGGATGCTACGATTGAGACCATATTGAACAACCGTCAGCTTCAACCGTTCTACTGGCACGTAGTAAATGAGCATGCCCTCAAACCCCAGGTTGCGACACTGGCGGCTAACTATCTTGTCTCGGACGTGGCGAGTTTATTGCAAGATCCAGACACGAGTGAGTTGCCATTAGCAGCTGCATCGCACTACGTATCGCTGATGCATCTGTTGCACAACGGTACTGTAAATTCGCGAACCGGCAAAGATCTGTTACCCGAAGTGCTCTTTGCCGGTCTTGATCCAGAGCAAGCGGCTGCTGAACGCGGTCTTACGCAACTCGACACCGCCGACGCGCTTCAGCCATTGGTCGATCAAATCATTAGCGAGCACGCATCGGTCGTGGCCGAGTACAGGGCAGGGAAGGAGGCGTCGCTAAAGTACTTAGTAGGTCAGGGTATGAAAGCTTCAAAGGGAACGGCGAACCCACAGACTCTTGAAAAAATGCTGAAAGAGACTATAGCGTAAATGCTATACACACATATCTGCACGCAATTGTCACCAGCTCCTAGAGCTAGTGTTTTTGGTCCGTGTGCTATACTTTTGGTAGTCTTATGCAAGAACTCGTCTTGAACGGAAAAACCTATGTAAAAGCTACCGATATCGCCAAACATCTCGGCTATACGAGCGACTACGTTGGCCAACTGTGTCGAGCGGGTAAGGTAGATGCCGAGCAGGTTGGTCGGGCGTGGTACGTCGTACCCGACACCATTCAGGCGCATAAACAAACGCGGTACCGAGGTAATCAAGCTAAGAGCAAGGCAGCGGTAGCGGCTTATCGAGCGGCACAGCAAGTAGCGGAGGCACCTGCCTCCGCTGCTGCTGAGCAGCACACAACGCATCACCTTCGCGTACATCACTACGAACACGATACTACCGACCTCATACCATCACCTCGCAAAGCAGCGCCATCAGCAGACGCTACAAATGGGAAAAGCGAGCCAAGTCCTGAAGTAGCTCCGGCGACCTCGGTGTCGGTAGACTCAGTCGCCAAACCGCACACATTCACGACCGAAAAGTCAGAACCAATACGTTTTACCGGCGCACTTTCAGTCGTACCAGCCGATACCGAAGAATTGGCAGCCACCAGCGAGGTGGCTGCTACAACTACTCCATCTCAAAACCAACCCCCACCGGTACACCATAGTGCCGGTCGTCAACCAACCACGCGATCACGCGGCCGAGCAGTGGCTGTGGCAGACGCTCACACTCAGCAACTAGCTGATAAAGTATCGATTCAACGGCGGCAACCGCGCGCTGAGCGACAGTCGGTCACGTATCGCTTTTCAGTACTTGCCGTATGGGCAGTCTTCATCGGTGCGCTCACCATCGGTGCGCTTGGGAGTGAGGTGGTGTGGCAAGTTTCAGCCGATTCGCAGGTCGCGATGGTACAGTTTGATTTCGGTAATATTACCGAAAATATCAATAAATATATAGATATATCGTTTGTACGATAATTTATACTAGCGTTTTCTTTGGACTGCTTCTTGTCCGTGCATCCATTTTTTTCAGTGATGTTGATTGGTAGTGACTGTTACACCTGTATTCAGTTTGGTAGTACTACTTGTTTTGTTCAGAGTTTTTTACTCACGGTCCTACACGCGACAGCTTTCAAGCAGTGTGACTGGTGAGATACCGTCGGTAGTTTGATGGCTCGACAGGTTCGTCTGGCTTAAGTGTGACTTCCGTTTGCCACGGTGATTGAATCTCGAGGGTGTTCAACCAACAGTTGCAGATTCCACCACAGTTGTTTTGACCTGGTAGTTCGCCAGGTGTGGTGGCCGTCTGTTCAGTTACTTGTTTGACCAAAACAACGGGTCAGATGTGGTCTCAAACGGTAACAGATTTTGTCTGGTCGAGGGTGCTGTAAGAGCCTGCTAGACGAGCGCTGTATGACGTATTGCGACCGCTGGGTGACTGGCGTGAGCTTATCCCCAGACGGTCTGATTTCTGCCAGATAATAAAGCGAAATAGCTATAAAATATATAGTAATTTCGAGTATGGATGCCGCGCACGCTGACATCGAGAAGAAGGTTGTAAAACACCCAAATCAGGGTGCTCGTTTTGTATCGGCTAAAGCGGCCGCGGCGTATGTCGATTACACTCCTGACTACATCAGTCGGCTTGCCCGTGAAGGTAAAGTGGTAGCCGAGCAACGTGGTCGTAGCTGGTACATTTCGCTCGAGTCACTTAAGCTCTTTAGCTTGCAGCAGGCCGAAGAGCAGCGCACCCGACAACAAGCGCTCAAAGAGCAGCGTCTTCGTGAGTACGCGACGAAGCAAAGCGCGGTCTCCAGCCGTCGTGCCTCCACACAGCTACAGACCCAAGCGTTGTCGGCTGCCCTAGCAGCCGGCGCGGTCGGGATGTGTCTCCTTGTGGTCGGTGCCTTGGGCTGGACGGTCGTTCGTGAGGAGCTGCAGCTCGCCCAACTATACCGTGGCGCTGAAGCAGTACTGTCTGAACTGGGTCAAGTATTTGCCGTCCCATTTTCTGATGATGCGACAGATGCGACAGATGCGCCGGCTGCGGTTGATGCCGCTGTTCCAGCTAACCAGGTACGCATTATCGATGGGGTGTTAGTGGTGCAGGAAGGAGCGTCACTACGTAACGCCTTCTCAGATCCGGTAACGGTTAGTGCCGTGGGTACCACGAGCGCGATCCTTACCCCGGTCTTTAGTCCTGGTACTGATACTGCCTACCAGCTGGAGGTAACCCCAATTGAAAGCCTATGATGTGTTCTCGCCAGTCAGTTCGCATACCGCTTCTTAGTCTCATCCTCGGCCTCTTTCTCCTTGGGTCACTTACTGCATCGGCGCAATTCAACCCCGAAATCAATTATCAGGGTAAGTTAAACGACAGTCTCGGCGTCCCGGTCGACGATGGCACGTACAATATGGCCTTCCACCTGTACACCGCAGCGAGCGGTGGTACGGTTGTCTGGAGCTCAACCACAACCGTTCCGGTGACCGACGGCCTCTTCTCGTATATGTTAGGGAGTGACGACAGCTTAACTAGTGTCGACTTTAACCAAACGCTCTATTTAGGTGTCAATATCGGTGCCACCGGCACGCCCGCCTGGGACGGTGAGATGAGTCCACGTAAAGTACTCGGTGCCGTACCGGCTGCTTTTGAGGCGCAAAACGCCCAAACGCTCGATAACATTGCGACCAGTTCTTTCTTACGTGGCGACATCGCCAATACGGCCACCGCGCTCTTGTCGTTTAGTGCTGGACTCTTTAGTGACGCGTCGAGCACGATTACCGACCTTAATACCAGTACCACGACGGTCACAACCTTTATTATTGATGGGCAAGAGTACACCAGTATTGATGGCGCCGGCCTCCAGAACGATGCAGGGCAGCTGGCTGTCGACTTTACTACGCTCGACCCGCGCTACGCCAGCACATCAAGCTTTGACACTGAAGGGGAGCTAGAGACACTCCTGACCGATGCTACTAACATTTATACCGATACGGACTTTTCTGGTAATGGTACGGGTCTGCTCTTTTTCGATGATGGTGGCGATACTCTTGTGGCCTCGAGTACCATCAGTGCGAGCCTGCTCGACGCAACCGTTCTTGTTGATAGCGACATCGGCAGTGCTGTTCAAGCCTTCGACGCCAACACCACCCTCCTCGGCCAATCCATCGACCTCGCCACCGAAGTCGACGGTACCCTCGACATCGCCTCAACCAGCCTCGACGTGACCGCTACCGGTATCGAACTCTCAGGTGACAACATTATCCTCTCGAGCGGCTACACCATCCCGCTCAGTGCCTCCACCACCAACTGGAACAACTTCTACGACACGCCATCAAACCGCATCACCGCGGGTACCGGTCTTAGCTGGAGTGGTAATACTATCGACCTCGACAACGACTTTGGGGCTAGCATCGACGAGAGCGAGCTTAATATTCCGGGTGCACCAGGTGCAGGGTATGTGTTGCAAGCTTCATCAACGGCGGCTGGTGGGTTTGTGTGGGTGGCGACCTCGACACTTGGTGTAGCTGCCGCTGGTTCGGACACGACCCTGACCGAAACCGAAGTCGAAGACTTCGCCTTCAACGGCGCCTTTA